>CAKQBK010000111.1 GCA_934216155.1 uncultured Dialister sp. | reverse complement strand
TGAGTAACCTATAATCACAAACCAAATCATGCTTACTGGCGCAAATCCTTAACTTAACAGCATTACCCCGGCGGGGGAGACAAGACGCTAGAGATGATTCCGCTATTATCATATTTCACGTGAAACGTGGCTCTAAAGGGTATTATTCTACCTTGCCCTTTCTCATCACATATCGATAATGCCGCTTATCAAAAGGTTCTATAAGGTTATACAAGGTTATGAAACTACCGTAAGTTTCATAACCTTATATAACCCTTTATACCCTTGTCGCAAGCTGTAAAACCACTTTGTTAGAAATAACAAATCAGCAGAATCATAACCTTTTATTCATTCCCGTTTCACGTGAAACATGAAACTAGCCAATTTACGGTTTCAGTCAATACCACTCATTGATCCAGTTTTTCTGTTTCGGCAGCAGGGCGTCGGCCAATCGGATCACTCTTTCTTTTTCTATTTTCTGGCTGGTGCGCCATTTGATTTTTTCCAGAGAAAGTAATTCAGAGAAATCGGCGCTGCCCATGAGCCATTCGGTCAGGCTGGATGTGTCGATAGTAAAGGCCGGTTCGGGAATGGTCTTTCCCAATTTGACACCGGAAATATCTTCAATGTGGCATTTCAAGGAATAGAAAACATCTTCTTTGAGTGCGCGGATGTGTCCATTTTCTGCTTTCAGCACATAGAATCCACTATTTCCAGGAAGGAAGGAATCGGTCACTTCAAAAGCCATCTCGCCATTCAATCCTGCTGGGCAAGCGATGCCATCAAAAGCGGATACCACGTCGGTGATGCGGGCCAGCATGTAAGGGAATGTGCGATTTTTGATATAGCAGTGTTCTGCCCCGTCAGGCCAGTAGCGATAGGAACTATCATCCATAGGTTCATACCAGAGGCAGCTGTCGATGGATCCCTGGTGTCCTGCCATAAAGGCGTAGAGGCCTTGTCGGCCCGATTCATTGGCAAAAGCCATTTCTGTCACAATCAGTTTCTGATCGTCTAAGGTGTAGAAGAGGTACCCCGTTGGTTGTTTTTTGTGATACACCACAGCGATGTATCCTTCCAAAAGGGCTCCCTGGATGTGCCGTTTCCAAGACGATTCATCTCGCAGGGCATAGCCATTTCTATGTTTAGTGTAAGCTTCATAGATAGAAGCCAGTTCTTTCCAATGGGTGGTATCGGTCAGGGTGGCACAGCTATCAGCTCGCTTTCCCAAAAGTGCCAATTTCTCTGGTGCGGCCTGCCGTTCCCATTGGTGCACGTAGAATCCAAAGCCCAAGGGCAAATAGAAAGACGCCGCGGAAGGCATGAGAATTACCAGAGATTTCCCTTCCTTGGCTGCCAGTTGGAAGGAACCGCGAAGGAGTTCCTTGGCCGCCCCTTTTCCCCGCGCCGCCGGATGGGTGGCGACCCCTACGATGTAATCCACCGAAAGATGTTGCCCCCGCAGCTGAATGGTATAGGGCCGGCGATGCAAATCACAAGCAATCTGCCCCTTGTCTTCCCCCACCAGTACGTCCTTCATTTGGCACAGGTCTTGGAAATACCATTGGAAAAATGGATCGCTGGGCTTTTCAAAACAATATCCCCAAAGGGATTTGACCGCTTCTTCATCAGATTTCGTTGCTTTTCGTACTTTCATGATTCTTACTCCGTTCAGTTAAGGATTTGAGTTAGTAGTCATCATTCCGCTAAAGGTTACAAGTTGCTCAGGTAGCTCAAGGTTCTAAGGTTTCTCAGATTCCTATATTTCCGCCAGGAGCAGACATCACCGAGTACGCTTGCTGTGTTCATGGCGAAGTATACCGCCAGTGCCTCCCCCTCAGCCTTCGGCAGCTCCCCCCCCCGCGGGCAATGCTGTTAAGTTAAGCGAGATATGCGATGATTTCTGCTGATGCAAAGGTTACTCAGGTTTCTTAGGTTAC
>CAKQBK010000110.1 GCA_934216155.1 uncultured Dialister sp. | reverse complement strand
CCACTTCTGTCTAACATAGTCCTGAACTACACTATACAGTCATTACGCACGAATCCCATCGGTCGAAATGACGGAAATGGTAAAAGGCACATTCGACGAACCTTAAGAACCTTGAGAACCCTTAGTACCCTCAGAACCTTGAGAACCCTGAGCAGCCTGAGAAACCTAAGCCACCTGTATAACCTGTGCAACCTTATTTCTTCTTATTCTTTTCTCTCGCAATCAGAATTGGATCGCCGCCGAGGCCCCAGTTGTCCAACGGCACTTCGTCGATGACAACCACGGTGGAGGCTGGATTTTTGTGAAGCACATTGGCCAACAAATCAGTGACGCCTTTGATGAGTTGGGCTTTCTGGGCGGGAGTAACTTCCCCTTCGCGGGTGATTTTGATGTTTACGTAAGGCATGATACTATCCCCTTTTGCATTTGCAACAAAATGAGTAATGAGTAAAGAGTAATGAGCAATTATGGTAGCCTTGCACAATTCATAAAGCAAGGAAGTTATTTTTATACTCTGTGGCGCTATATGAATTGTGCGCCACACATCAATTACTCATTACTCATTTCTCATTGCTAATTATTTTAAAAGGTTCTTATCCTCAAAATAGTTAATTCTCATAGCCCGGCGTACGTTCGCCATGGTTTCGGCGGCTTTCTTTTCTGCCTTTTCGCAGCCTGCTTTCAGAATGTCGTACACATCATCGGGACGGGCTTCCCACTGCTGGCGGCGTTCGCGGATTGGGCGGAGTTCGGCCTGGAGAACGTTGTTGAGGAACCGTTTCACCTTCACGTCTCCCAAACCGCCGCGGGTATAGTGGGCTTTCATTTCGTCCAGGTTGCTATAGTCTGGGCAGAATTCTGCGAAATATTCATCTTTGCAGAACGCATCCAGGTAGGTGAATACCGGGTTTCCTTCTACGTGACCTGGGTCATCGCGGCGCAGATGAGTGGGATCGGTGTACATGGACATGATTTTCTTTTCGATGTCTTCCGGGCTATCAGCCAGATAAATGCAGTTGCCGATGGATTTACTCATTTTCGCTTTCCCATCGGTACCTGGCAAGCGGAGGCAGGCTTTGTTGCTAGAGAGAACGATTTCCGGTTCTACCAGGGTTTCGCCGTAGATTTCATTGAACTTACGAACGATTTCACGAGTCTGTTCCAGCATCGGTTCCTGGTCTTCGCCAACTGGGACAGCGGTGCCCATGAAAGCGGTGATATCAGCAGCCTGGCTGACTGGGTAGCAGAAGAATCCCGCCGGAATGCTGGCTTCGAAATGTTTCTGCTGGATTTCTGCTTTGACCGTTGGATTTCTCTGCAGACGGGAAACGGTGACCAGGTTCATGTAGTAGGTGGTCAGTTCCGGCAGCTGAGGAATCATGGACTGGATGAAAATGCAGGACTTGGTGGGGTCGATACCTACAGCCAGGTAGTCCAAAGCAACCTGCAGTACATTTTTGCGAACCTTTTCCGGGTTGTCCGCGTTATCAGTCAGTGCCTGTGCATCGGCAATCATGATGTAGATTTCATCGAATTTGCCAGAATTCTGCAGTGCCACTCTTTCACGCAGAGAACCTACATAATGACCGACATGAAGACGACCGGTGGGACGATCGCCGGTGAGAATAATTTTTTTCATAGCTTTAACTCCTTGTTGTATTTAGGTGACTAGTGACTCGTGACTGGTGACTAGGAAAATATAATTCCAGTCACGAGTCACCAGTCTACCAGTCACCATAATCCTATGTTTCTCTTATTATATATATTTTCTCTGAAATTATCAAAATGAAAAGCAGACAACGGTGATTCGCTGTCTGCTTTTTTATTAAATAAGTTTACACCTTATGTAGTCCCCCCGCCGGTAATGCTGTTAAGTTAAGAAAAATCGTTTTTTTGTGGATATCAATTGTCGACGCCCCTGTTTTTTCTGTAATTCAAGTACCATAAGATATACTGTAACTTGTTTTAACTTTTTTGGGGCGTGATAAAAGAACTGAATCAAATCTATTTTTTTAGAAACCTGCTTCAGTAGCTGAAAAATGTATTATGTTTACAATTTAGCGAACACGGTATATAAACGCAATTGCTGGTTTATGTGACATTTTTCGCTCAAAATGTCGATCATGTTTTATTGCAATTAGATTGTGTGCCAGTTGTTTCATTAGGTCTATTGGTATATTTTCAAATAGATATACTAAACACTTTTTGACCGATATGGAAAAATTTACCTTTTGGTAACTTGGGATATTGACCTGTTGAACAATTGTTGAAATACTATAATGGTCCCAGAGATTTGGACCAGGCCCTTGGATTTTAAGCGTGTATATATGGCATAATTAGAAATGAAATGG
>CAKQBK010000109.1 GCA_934216155.1 uncultured Dialister sp. | reverse complement strand
AGGAGTGAGGAGTTAGGAGTGAGGAGTTAGGAGTGAGGAGTTAGGAGTGAGGAGTTAGGAGTGAGGAGTTAGGAGTGGAGGAAGGGGCGCATCAAATTATATGGCGCCCCAATACCCCTTTTTAGATCAATGTCATTAAGTTAAGGATTTGCGTTGGTAGGTATGATTCCGCTAATGGTGACAGGTTGCTCAAGTTACTAAGGTTTCTAAGGTTCCCCGAATGTGCCGATAGACGCTAGCGTCATTAGCTCATTCGAGAAACGTGAGCAACCTAAGTAGCCTGAGAAACCTTAGTAACCTTTGTATCAGCAGGAATCATCGCATATCTCGCTTAACTTAACAGAATTGCTTTTTAGATAGGTTATTATTGTGCTGATTTCTCTATCAAACAGGAGGGCATATACCGCTACTGACAGGGTTATAAGGGTTAATAAAAGGTTATGAAACTAACGAAATTGAATAACCTTTCAATACCCCTTTTAAACATGAGAGTAGTGGTATATGACAATTCTGTTTGCTATGGAAATCAGCACAATAATAACCTGATAATATATTTTGTGGCGCTTCCAAATTTTATGCGCCGCTACCACCACTCCTAATTCCTCATTCCTAACTAATAAGAAAAAGGTGTAAATACCAATTGTCTCAAAAGGTATTAAATAGCAGAAAAGTAGTTCACAAACCCGTTGAAGAGGCTTTTGGCGATGGTTTTCGGACCCCAGGTGGAGGTGAGCATTTGCAGGCGATGGGGGTTGGTGATGAATCCCATTTCCATCAGTACCGATGGCATGGTGGTATTCACATTGACGTAGAAGTCGTTGGATTTGACGCCCCGGTCGGGGATGGCCAGGCCGCTCATGGTGGCTTGGTGCATCATTTGGGCCAGCAGCAGGTCTTTGGAGCTTTTGGCGTTGTAGTAAGCGGTGGTGCCGTCTACGTTGCCGTTGGAGAAGGAGTCGATGTGGATGGAAATAAAGGCATCGGCGTGGGCTTCATTGGCTACGTCGCAGCGGGCTTGCAGTTCCGGATCGGCGTCTGCCCAGGGGCCGTACACGTCTTTATCAGTGGAGCGGGTCATGACCACTTTCGCACCGGCGGAGGTGAGCATGTCGCGGAGGGGCAAGGCGATGGAGAGGGTGATATTCTTTTCATAAATTTCTTTTCCACCCAGTCGGCCGATGGCGCCTACATCAGTGCCGCCGTGTCCAGGGTCAATGCAGATGATTTTTCCTTTCAGCACTCTCTTGGCGTCGGCGGACACATTGACTTTCTGCACAGCCGGTGCTTTGGTGCTAGTTTCTGTGCTGGTTTTGGTGGTGCTCTTTTTATCTGCTTTTTTTGTGGTAGCAGATGGGGTGGCAGTCGGTGCGGTATAGGTTTTCTTGGCACCGATGATGGGGATGTCTACGACGAGACGGTGTGGTTTCTGTAGTTTGGCATCCGGGCGAAGGGCAAAGACGCGAATATTTTCCATGGTCTGTGCTTTGGTGAGTGCCACGTCCAGGTAGGTGTCGCCGTCTTTTTCAGAAATAGTAGCAAAGTCGATGGCACGATTGTCCATATCGTATTGGGATTTTGCATTGCCCATGTCGGTGTTTTTCAGAATGACTTCAAAGTTCTTTCCTTCTTCGTCAATGGCGGCTTCCGCGTGAACCGCTTTGGTCAGGTCCATGGCAATGCGGACAAATGGCGGGTCGCCATCATTGCGGGAAGTCCAGCGCAGGTCCGTGATGGTGGCTTGCTTGGCTTCTGCCAAATGGGGTAGGAAGAATGAAAGTAGCAGTAAGACAAGGAAGGTAAGAAATAGTTGTATAGTTCGTTTCATGATTGGTCCTTTCGGTTTTCAAAGAAGGAAATAGCTTATTTTTCATATGGTTTATTATATCACTTTTGGCAACGGGAAAGGCAGTTAGAAGTGAGAAGTTAGAAGTGAGAAATGGTGGTGGTGGCGCACAAAATTTGAAAGCGCCACATCTTTTACATAGGATTCTCCGGGAAATGTAATTAAGGATTTGCGTTGGTAGGTATGATGAGCATGAGGTTCTGAAGATTCTAAGGGTACAAAGGGGTCTCACGTTTCTCGAATGAGCTAATGATGCTAGCGTCTATCGGTACATTCGGGGAACCTGAGTAACCTGAGAAACTTGAGCAACCTGTTACCACTAGCGAAGTCATGTCTACTAACGCAAATCCTTAACTTAACAGCATTATCGATAGACACTAATGTTATCATCTCATTCAGGGCCCCTAGAACCTTGAGAACCCTTAGAACCTTCAGAATCTTTTCCAGTACAATCCCATCGGTCGAAATAGGCACATTCGACGAACCTGAGCCACCTGAGAATCCTGAGAAACCTGAGAAACTTGTTATTCGAGGCGTGAGAAAATCCCTATTTCCATGAGCAGAA
>CAKQBK010000108.1 GCA_934216155.1 uncultured Dialister sp. | reverse complement strand
CTTTGTAAAAGTTCATGCAGAGCTATTGGAAATGTTTGATTAAAACCCATTCATTTATTTTTAATAATCAACGGTACTAATAAGACAAGGAGTACCGTTTACACAAAATACTTGACGCTATCTCAGTCAGTCCTATTTTAGAAGAGGCTGGACAATTCGATAAAATCGTGCTAAAATGACATTTGCATAACAGTTAGTTCCGATAACATTAAATTATCGGAACTAATATTATCCCTATAAATAGCTTATTTCTTTACCATATACTGCATGATCTACCGATAATGCATACTTCTTTATAACAAGGTGAATTTAGACATATGGATAATCACTTTTATATCAGAAACTTTATGTCTCAAACGAGGACATCGGACGGTTTATCCAAGAAAAGTCTTTTGTCCCTGGCAGAGACGAAATCAGAAAATACCATTGATGCTTATGAATCGGATTGGAATGATTTTTGTGATTGGTGCCGCTATCACAAACAATCTTCTTTCCCGGCTTCGCCAGAAACTATTGTTAACTATATTAATGACTTGGCAGATTTTGCAAAAGCCGCTACCATTCGTCGGCGAATCAGTGCCATTTCAGAAAATTACAATGCGGCCGGGCAAATGGACACCAATCCTTGTAAGGCCTGGATTGTGAAAGAGGCTCTCATTGGTCTAACCCGTCTCAAAGGGTCCATGCAAAAAGGGAAAACCCCTATTTATTGGGAAGAATTGGAGCAAATGGTGTCCTATATGGATGCCAAGACGTTAACAGGGCTCCGTGACAAAGCGTTGCTTCTGTTAGGGTTTATGGGCGCTTTTCGTCGCAGTGAAATTGTAGGGCTAGATGTGGAAGATATCAAGCGGTATCCTCAGGGGATTGTAGTGACCATCAAGAAGTCCAAAACGGACCAAACGCAGCAAGGGCAGCAAGTGGGTATTCCTTATATCAAAGAGAAAGAAATGGATGCCATTCAGGCCTTGCAGGCGTGGGTAAAGGCGGCAGATATCCATACAGGTCCGCTCTTTCGCGGTTTATTAAAAAATGGAAAGGTTTCTTCCCGGCGTTTAAGCGACAAGAGTGTGAATTTGTTGGTTAAGAAATATATCGCGTTGATCGGATTGGACCCAGAGTTGTATGGTGCCCATAGTCTTCGCCATGGTTTTGCCACTTATGCGGCTTTGCATGGTATCGAAGAGCGATTGATTATGAAACAAACCCGTCACCGGTCTGTCGAAATGGTACGGCGCTATATCAATGAGGCAGATCTCTTTACGAATAACCCAATTGCTATGATTTTTAATACCAAGTGATTGTTTTCTGGTAGCTAGTTTCTAACAACTAGCTACCAGTTTTTATTTCTCTATCACTGGCAATTTCAATGTCTGCCCTGGTGATAGATAACCGGAATCATTGATCTGATTGATTTTTTTGATTTGGTAAATATACTCACGAATATCCATGGAAGAATCCACTTTTTGTGCGGCAATATCCCACAGGGTATCATTCTGTTCCACTGTGATGGTTTGGTACATTTCTTCTCCAGGAAGTATAGAGGCATTGACACCTAAGCCGCAACATAGTATAGTACATATAAGAATCGCAATGATTTTCTTCATTTTGGAAACACCTCCAAGAGCTTGCTAACTGGTACATCATTTTCCAAAAGATTGGCCTTTCTTTTGGAGATTGGGAAGCAACGTTGTTTCTTTATACTTCAATGGTAATCGATTTCCCTTAAAGTCACAAGCGAACAAGGCGTTAGAAATTACATATATTTCGCTTTCATTTACCAATCGTTGCGTTACAGAAATGATATAATTTTATAGAAACTTAAAAGTTCAAAGAATATATATTCCCATATTCTTTGAACTTTTGTTTGAAACTTATTTTCGTATCTAGTATAATATATCTAGAATAATTAAGGACACAGTTATATTTCCTGTTCTTATTGTATCAACACGTGTGAAAGGATTGATGTATTATGCCAAGAAGAATTGATCGAAGTGAACGTCCATTAACGACTCGCGAAAAAGCTATCATTGATTTCATTCGCCAGAAGATTTTAGATTCTGGGTTCCCCCCTACTGTTCGCGAAATTTGTAAAGCCGTAGGTCTCCGTTCTACCTCTACGGTCCATGCCTACTTATCCCGTTTGGAATCTTTAGGGGTCATCAGAAGAGATCCTTCTAGTTCCAGGGCAATTGAAATCGTAGGCGATGTGACTTGGAGAAATAAGAGATTGGTTCCTATGCCGGTGGTTGGCGCTGTCCGTGCGGGTGAACCTATTGTGGCAGATGAACACATTGAAGCGGTATTCCCCATGCCTGCTGAATTGATTGGAAAGAACAACAGCTGCTTCATGCTGGTGGTTCGTGGCGATAGCATGATCAATGCAGGAATCAATGAAGGAGACCTTCTGATTGTTTCTGAACAGGATTATGCAGAAAACGGTGATATCGTGGTGGCTCTGGTAGGCAATGACGATGCTACGGTAAAACGTTTCTTCAAAGAAGATGGCCATGTCCGTCTGCAGCCTGAAAATGAAGCCTATGCGCCTATTATCACCAAGGAAGTCACCATTCGTGGCAAGGTGATCGGTCTGTATAGACA
>CAKQBK010000107.1 GCA_934216155.1 uncultured Dialister sp. | reverse complement strand
GACTGTCATCAAATGGTTCGATGACAGTACGAAGAAGTGGAATCGAAACGCGCTGTTTGATGCGGTCTGGAACGGTGACAGCGATGGCATTACGAAAGAGATGAATGCATTGCTCCGGCGTACCATCAGCTACCATGACTATCGGGAAGACTTCTATCATGCTTTCCTTGCGGGCATTTTTACAGGTGCTGGATATATGGTAGACTCCAACAAGGAGCATGGAGAAGGCCGAAGCGATGTGGTTGTTTACGATTCCATCAATGCTCGCGTTGCAATCTTTGAAGCAAAGTACACGAAGGTATTGGAAAATCTGAAGAGTGAGTGCGATACAGCTTTGCAGCAAATTGATGATAGGATGTACGCAAAGGAGTATGAGGACGACTATGATCAGATTCTTTGCTATGGCATTTCGTTCTTTAAGAAACGCTGCATGGTGAAGAAAAAGTGACAGCAACTATCATTAGTAAAATAAAAAATCTATGAGAAACGGGTGATGATAAATATGACAAACGTAGAATATATAGACTATTTCGAAAAGATTATTGCAAATGAACCGGAAAATATATTGAGTCTTTACTTCGTTCAAAAATTAATGAGTGACGTGAGATTTCGATCTTTTCAGCCAATGATAAGTGCTGAACTTCAAAAGAAAATTTTGAAAATGGTGCTTCCAAAGTTGAAGAACCAGTTTAAAATAAATCGCTTGGTGGATTTTAATCCTATTGGAGTAGCAGATGAGGAAATTGAAATTCTCAACAAGGAAAGTGTTACAGATGTAGGAACTTTTGTAAAAACTCTTGATGATGGAAAAGTCTGTAAAGAAATAGAAAATCTTCAAATTGATAAAGTGAGTTTCTACTGTTTGAGAGTTGTATATGAAGGAAAATGCGTATATCTTCTGCGCCAGTTTTCTAAGATGAAAAAGCTTCGAAGTGGATTACTTACACACTTTATTAACGATGAACTGGTTGAAATGGAAAGTGACTTCCTTGGGCTTGATGAAGATGTGGATATGGTATTATGCGAAGACTCATTAGTGATTTTAAACCATATCTCCTTGGAAAGAATTTTTAACTATAGAGATGCATATAAAGCTAAAATAGATGAAGCAATGGGAGCAATTTTGACACAAGGTGTACTTGTGAATATTGAACAATTTGCGGATGATTGCAGTAGAGATGTTAGAATCATGAAGAGATTCACTAATATCATGAGTAAAGGAAGACTGCCACTATTCTTTGATAATTATGATAAAGTGGAAGGAATTGTGAAAGATCTTGGACTGGATATTGAGTTTGACGAAAATGGAAAGTTGATCTACAGAGAAAAATCACAGCTATACCATATTGTCAATCTGATGTCAGATGCCTACTTCAAATCACTTTTGGCAGAGAGAATAGGCGTTTCTAAAACTGAAGATTCTTTATAATGCAAGGAGGCTATATTTATAGATAATGATGACGAACCTGTCAAAATGGATGCTGTATATTTCTTCGTATTGTATTGTGTACGTTTTTCTTCTTGGTGTGAGTGTTTTTAATGGCTGGAAAAGCGTAAAAACTATAGAAAATAAATCAATAGCGGAGAAGGCAAGTTTGATTTTTTCCGAAAATAAATTTGTGTGGTGTGGTTTAGTTATACTTATTGCTTTTTCACTTTTTTATGTCCGACAGTTTATGCGGCAAAGGAATAATACGAGAATTAAGAAAAAAGTGGAAGAAAATGCTGTTATAGAGAATTTTGGCTTTTTAACTGCTAATATACTGACAGTGATTTTGCCTACAGCATTTTCCGATTATGGAATATGGATGGCAGCGATTATTTTTGTGTTTGTAGGAATTACTTTCATTTTTAGTAATGGTATGCAAACGAGTCCTGTATTTATGGTATATGGCTATAAAACGTATAAATGCGATGATGGATATATAATTACAAGGTTGAGCAGAGAAAAAATCAATATTTTGATGGAGGATGAACAAGACGGTATAGAGGCAAGAGAAATTGTAAAAGGAGTTTATGTAACATTTCCGAAATGAATTAGGCAAACCCGCATAAGCCGCAGACGCACCCTCGAATCATCTTGGGTGCTGTCTGTGGTTTATGCGAGCTTCTCTTATAATTCTTTTTCTGTATTTTAACTTATTTTAAGTTATAATACAGAATTCAAGTTAAGATTTGCTGTGAATCACTTTTTCTTTACCATGCAGCGTTTTTTAAAGAACGAAATACCGTAGCAAAGAATCTGATCGTAATCATCCTCATACTCCTTTGCATACATCCGATCATCAATTTGCTGCAAGGCTATATCGCATTCACTTTCCAGATTTTCCAAAACCTTCGTGTACTTTGCTTCAAAGATTGCAACGCGGGCATTAATGGAATCGTAAACGACTACATCGCTTCGGCCTTCGCCATGCTCCTTATTAGAATCCACCATATATCCGGCACCCGTGAAGATGCCCGCAAGAAAAGCATGATAGAAGTCTTCCCGATAGTCATGGTAGCTTATGGTGCGCCGGAGCAGAGCATTCATTTCCTTGGTAATGCCTTCGCTGTCACCGTTCCAGACTGCATCAAACAAAGCATTTCGATTCCACTTCTTCGTACTGTCATCGAACCATTTGATAACTGTT
>CAKQBK010000106.1 GCA_934216155.1 uncultured Dialister sp. | reverse complement strand
TGTCAAACTTCTTGATCACGTTTCGGTATCTATTTTCATTGCCTCTAGAGTTCATTTCAATGGATATAGATAACCAAATCGTCCTAGGTAGAAGTTCTGATTTTTCCCCCTCCATATATTAAAATTGCATCAGCTATGGAAAACCATACCCTCTGAAATTATGTTTGGGAATGTAGTAGAATGAAATGGTAAACAGTTAACTGCTAACGGTTTACACATATCGGCGAGCATATAGAAATGGGCATGGTGATAATGAATTCATTCGTGTAAGAGCAATTCGATGCGCTCGCCGGCCGCCACTCCTCACTTCTCACTTCTCACTTCTCACTCTTTGCCCTCTTTTTAGGTGCTCCTTGTTGATTTATGATAAAATTGGTATTAGGTGGTGTATATTAGTCAAAATCAAAAGGATTTTGGAAATCGACTGATGGGACTTTTGTATATGTTGTTTAAGAATGAGGAACATGCAGCAGAAAAGAAAAAGATTTTGCGTGAATCCTATGACGTGGATTTGGATGCCGATGAAATAAAAGAGATGGATGATATGTGCAACTTGAGTGTAGGAGTATTTAGTAGAGGCTTGGAGGAAGGCCTTGCAGACCCAGTGAAGTATATTAGAAAATTGGCAAAGCAGGAAAATATTCTTTGCTAAGGAAATAAAAAGAAGGCCTGTTATCGGATGTGATGTATTTCCATCCGATAACAGGCTTTTTGATTTGAAATAAAGTATACATTTTAAGTGACTTTTATTTTTTATAGGTTCTTTTCTCGATATTTTTCTATAAAAATGGTACAATACAGTTGTATTTGGCAAGAGTGTTTCTAGTAGAGAAGATGGTTGTTATGTATGATTTTCTATAAATCGTTGACAATCTCTATGTAACTCTTGCTTTCACTTGTAGTGGCGTAGCGAGGTAATGCTGTTAAGTTAATGAGGCGGTAAGTATAATTCCGTTTGGGGTTACCGGTTACTCAATTTGCAAAGGCGTTTAGGCTCTCCGAATGTGCCTATAGATACTAGTGTTATTAGCTCATTCGAGAAACCTGAGAAACTTGAGAATCTTTAGCAACCTGAGAAACCTTTATATCAGCAGGAATCTTTGCATATTTTGCTTGATATAACATCATTGCGTAGCAAATGCGCCATATTTCACAGAAAGGAAGTCAGACCATGGAATATCGCATTGAACATGATACGTTAGGGGAAGTCAAGGTACCGGCAGATCATATGTGGGGGGCCCAGACCCAGCGTTCTTTTGAAAATTTCAAAATTGGCGAAAAGATGCCAGTGGAAATTATCCGTGCTTTTGCGGTGCTGAAGAAGTGTTGTGCGCTGGCTAACCAGGCAGAAGGCAAGATGGATGCGGAAAAGGCAGAAGCTATTGCTGCTTCTTGTGATGAAATTCTGGCTGGGAAATGGGACGGTGAATTCCCGCTGGTGGTGTACCAGACCGGTTCCGGTACCCAGAGCAACATGAATATGAACGAAGTGGTGGCTCATATTGCAAACAAGAAATTGGAAGAAAAGGGCAGCGAAAAGCGGATCCATCCAAATGATGATGTCAATATGTCCCAGTCTTCCAACGATACATTCCCCACCGCTATGCATGTGGCAGCCGTATCGGTGCTCCATCAGTATCTGTATGAACCGCTGGATGCACTGATTGCTACATTCCAGAAGAAGAGCGAAGAATACATGCATATCGTCAAAATTGGTCGTACTCATGTACAGGATGCGGTACCGCTTACTTTCGGACAGGAAGTGTCTGGTTGGACCACCATGCTGGAAAAGAGCAAGTCCATGATTGCTGATGCAGAGAAATATCTCCTGGGTCTTGCTATCGGCGGAACAGCAGTGGGAACTGGACTCAATGCGCCAAAGGATTTTGGAGAAAGAGTATCTGCTGAAATTGCCAAGGAAACAGGGCTTCCTTTCGTTTCTGAACCGAATAAATTCTATGCGCTGACTGGCCGTGATGATTTCGTATTTGCCCATGGTGCGCTGGAAGCATTGGCTATGGATTGCATGAAAATTGCTGATGACCTGCGTCTTTTGGCTGGTGGTCCGAGAGCCGGCTTGGGTGAACTGACCATTCCTGCTAATGAACCAGGTTCTTCCATTATGCCAGGCAAGGTAAATCCGACCCAGTGCGAAGCACTCACCATGGTGGCTTGCCGCGTTCATGGCAACCAGGCTACGGTAGCTATGGCTTCTTCTCAGGGCCGGTTTGAACTCAATGTGTATGCGCCGATTATGGCACGGGCATTCATTGAATCGGTCAAACTGTTGGGACAGGCCATTCATTCCTTCGATATCCATTGCGCTGTAGGCATCAAAGTCAATGAAGATCGGATGGAAGAATTGGTAGAAAAATCTCTCATGCTTGTTACCGCCCTGGCACCACATATTGGCTATGAAAAATCCGCAAAGATTTCCAAGAAAGCCTATGCAGATGGCAGTTCTTTGAAAGAGGCCGCACTGGCTCTCGGCTATGTGACCGAAGAAGAATATGACCAGTGGGTGGTTGCAAAGGATATGTGCAACGTAGACCGATAAAATATAATTAGGAATTAGGAATGAGGAATTAGTAATGAAGGTAGCGGCGCATGAATTTATAAAGCGCCGCGAGTATAAATA
>CAKQBK010000105.1 GCA_934216155.1 uncultured Dialister sp. | reverse complement strand
AAACTTGAGCAACCTGTCCCCACTAGCGGAATCATGTCTATTAACGCAAATCCTTAACTTAACAGCATTAATATATGAGGGTATTGGGGCATTTTATGAATTGTGTGCCCCTTCCACCACTCCTCATTCCTCACTCCTAACTGTTATTAGAAGCGGAATCATTCATTGATTACTGAATTCCTAGTATCTTTTCCATAGATTCCTCCCGGGCAGAACCCCTGGAAAAGGGAAGGACGAAATCACCGCGTCTCCTCATTGCCTATTTCTTTTCTCCGGAGCCTAGGATGGAGATGAGAGATAGTCTTTGATTCGATTTCCGGGAGATGTTTTCCCCCTTCCAATAGTAGTATCGTAAAAGGGTATGATTTTGTGAACCTGTTTTTGAAATTTTTTTAGTGGTTGGTCACTACTTCACTTTTCAACTGGTAAGAAACAAAATTAGCAATTGTTGCGGGTTGTTAGTTGTTAGTTGTCAGGATTCAAACAACTAACAACCAACAACAATGAGTGGCCTCAAATGTGCGAAAAAATATCTTCCGCACCGCTGTCTTCCAGCACTTCCAAATCCCAACTCTTTTCTTGGGCTGCTTTTCTCAAACGCTCCGCCAAGTAGGGAACGATCACTCTTTCGGTATAGAAATGTCCCCCATCGGCGATCAGAAGTCCCAACCGAGACGCATCTTGTGCTTCATGGTATTTCAAATCCCCGGTAAGGTACAAATCGACGCCTTTGGCTTTGGCCAATTGGGCAAATTCACTACCTGCCCCGCCGAGAACGGCCACCTTGTTGACGGTGATATCCGGATTTCCTGCATAGCGAAGGTCTGGGATGCCTAGTTTTTCTTTGATATAGGCCAAGGCTTCTTTCCCGTTCATGGTATGAGGCAGCTCTCCAATGCGACCCATGTATTCTTTCTGGGCCCCATTGGCCAATGGATAGATATCATAGTGCACATCACCGCACCGTTTTTTCAAATCCGCTAGTAAGGAAGGCAAGGCACTGGACAGGACATTCATTTCCATTTTTGCTTCTCTGGTGGCATCGTCTTCATCATCCAGCAGGTAATAATGACCGGCCTGTCCCGGATAGGCTTCTTTCACATGGTGATAAAAAGATTTCGCTTCCGTAGGCGTCACATAGGCAGCCAGTTTAACCATTTTTTCTTCTGCTTCTGGTACCAGGCCCGTGGTATGAGAAAGTTCCAATGCGGCAGCCAGTGCATCATTGACCCCACCGCGGGCGGTATCCAAATTGGTATGAGCCGCAAAGGCCAGGATATCATGCTTAATCAGTTTTTCAATCACCCGACCGGTATAGCTGGAAAGGTCCAGTTCATGAATGGCTTTAAACAAGAATGGATGATGGGAAATAATCATGGATGCCCCTTTTTCGATAGCCAGGTCCACGTTCTCTTCTGTCAAATCCAATGTGACCAGCACCTTTTGTACCGGCACTTGTGAATTTCCTACCTGCAGTCCCGGATGGTCCCACTTTTCCGCTAACGTTGGCGGTGCCCATTGGTTCATGAGGGCTATCAAATCTTTGGCTTGGATATGCATATGTTTCTCCTTTCATAATATCGCCTGTGTATCATGGTGAGTAAATGCCGTTAGTGGCTAAGGTTTCTCAGGTTCCTCAAGGTTCTCAGGTTGCTCAGGTTCCTCGAATGAACTGATACCGCTAGTGAAATCTAATTTTCTAAGGAACGTCATTTCCTTAAGGAAAATATGCAATGACACCAAATGATATATAGGTTTCTTAGGTTAACAATGATTCAATCCATATTTTCTCTAGCGTTATCAACTCGTTCAAAAAACCTGAGAAACTTGAGAATCCTAAGCAACCTGAGTAACCTATAACTATCGCTACTAACTCAACTCCTACCTTCCACCAACGCCCGCAATTCTCTCATTTCTTCCACCGCCTGTTTTCTCTTGGCTGCATTTCGCTCGTTGTCCGTGTCTTCTGCCACGCCCTGGATGAGGAAGTTTCTTTTTTTCATAAGCTTTTGGATGTGCATAGGAAATAAGGGATCGTTCCGATAGGCTTCGGTGACGCCAATTTCTGCTTCCAGCAGTGAAACAGGAGCCATGTCACCGGGAACGACTTTCATCATTTCGTACAGCTGTCCCCCTTCGAGGCAAAGAGATTCTTTTTCAATCCGGAAATGGTGCCGGGAAAGGAAATATTTCAAATCTGCTACATGGTTTTGGGGTTGGAGAATCATCCAGGAAAGGGCAGCTGCTTTTTCTGCTTCATCTTCCAAGATTTGACGAATCATCAATCCACCCATGCCACAAATGGTGACTCCTTCCACTTCTCCCTTGGCTAAAGGAGCCAATCCACCCCCTAAGCGAAGGGCGATTTTTTCTGCCAAGCCAGATGAAATAAGATTTTCTTTGGCCCGTTCCAATGGTCCTTGGTGAATATCACAGGCAATGGCACGGTTCATGATTTCTTTTTCTACCAAATAGATGGGCACGTACCCATGGTCCGTCCCAATATCGGCCATGCAAGTTCCTTGTGGCACCATGTCCGCCACCTGCTGCAGCCGCGTTGTCAATGTAATCATAGTTAAATTGTTTCCTTTTACTATACAGGGTTCTGAGGGTTCTGAGGGTTCTGAGGGTTCTGAGGGTTCTGAGGGTTCTGAGGGTTCTGAGGGTTCTGAGGG
>CAKQBK010000104.1 GCA_934216155.1 uncultured Dialister sp. | reverse complement strand
TCTCAGGGTTCTCAGGGTTCTCAGGGTTCTCAGGGTTCTCAGGGTTCTCAGGGTTCTCAGGGTTCTCAGGGTTCTCGCTCCGCTCATTCGAGCGGAGCGAGAACCCTAATCCCTAATCCCCAAAATATTATTATTCGAAAGGAGCCACTATTATGGCAGCAACAGCAACAATCTATGACGTAGTACTTCGTATTCAACTCGACAATGGCACCAAAGCCAGCGGCGGAACCTCTGTGAAAAACGTGAACTTCAGTAACATCCGCCTGGATGCCACCAACCAGCAGCTCTTCGACGCCGGTAGCGCCGTAGCGGGAATTCTCTCCCTGCCCCTGGTCGGCCTCCGCCGCATCGACACCAACGATCTGACCGACGAAGGATAAAATCATCCTAGAACAATCGGTAATAACCATGTAAAAAAAGGTGACTAGACAACTAGTCACCTTTTTTATTGTTGGTTGATTGTTTGTTATTAGGTTTACGCTCCAGGTCCTAGAGATACAATCAGCACACATACACAGCGGCATGGGTTTAAGGTTTAGGATTTAGTTATTGGCACCTAAACCTTAAACCCTAAACCAATGACAATTTCATCTCAAAAAGTTGTCATCAAAAGAACGCGGTACATAAACCAACAACCACCAACTAACAACCATCAACAATTTTTAACCATTTTTGCTCTTGAAAATTAAATGAATGAACAGTCACCACATATAAAAAGATCTTATTGAACCAAATAGCGAATTTTTATGTTGCGAATTATCGTTCTATATAGTATAGTATTGGCAGAAAGTCGATAGACTGTTCGTATAATATTTTACCATGTTCGCATTATTCTCTATTTGACATATTTCATCATTATTTTTAAAAAGCGAGGAACACATCATGATACCATCCAATATTACCGCCGTCATTCCCGTCCCCGAAAGTGCTGGCAGCCAATGCATCGTTTGGGACAACACCGGTCACATGCAAGAACCATACTGCACCGTAAACCAATACATGAATCGGGTAGCCAAACTCATGGGAAATAACAACACCGCCTGCCGCAAACTTTTCCCCCACATGCGTGGCACCGGCATCAGACTCAATAACGGCTCCGTTTTCGTATCCCTGAAAATGTCCCCCACTGCCCCCTCCCTGGGATACATCCGCTACGACGCCATCGCCCACCTCCGCCTCCCGGATACGCCCGATCAGAAAGGCTGCATCCTCCGCCTCACCAATGGCAAAGAACTCTCCCTGTACTGGAACCTCTCCACAGTACTCAAACACATCCAAAGAGTACAAACCGTCTTCAGATTGCCCCCACTCTCCATGCAGTAAGCTTCCCCTTGTCACGGACACATTTATGATTTACAATACAAATAAGGTGAGGAGGTGCTATTTCCAATGAATAGAGATATGCTATTTTCCAACTTGAATGAGTACAATTACAATCCAATGAATGATGTACTGTTCAAATTCATTTTCGGCAAAGAAGAACGAAAGCAAATTACCATCGATTTTCTAAACGCCGTGTTGGAACCCAGTTTGGGACATACCATACAGGATATAACATTTACACCCACAGAAATGAATCCTGAAAATGAAAGTGATAAATCCACACGACTTGATGTAGCTTGCATGCTGGACAGCGGCGAACAGGTTGATGTGGAAGTTCAAGTGGTGGACCAACAAAATATGCCCCGTCGTACTTTGTACTATTGGACACAAATGTATCTCATGTCCCTCAAAGCAGGAAAAGAATATGACGATTTAAAACCAGCCATTACTATCAACCTAGTCAATTTCAGCTTTCTGCCGCAAAAAGAGCCTCATGCGGTCTACGGCATTTATAACCCAGACAATGGGCACCAATTAACCAAAGATTTAGCCCTCCATTTTCTGGAAATACCAAAATACGCACATCAATCTCCTAAGCCTATTTCACACATGACAAAAATGGAACGTTGGCTTTCCTATTTCGCAAACCAATTAGATCCGAAAAGAAAGGAGGAACTCGCTATGAGTGAAACCGCTATTCAAAACGCCATGGAGGCAGCCCGTATCTTTCTGGCCAATACAGCAGAACGACGCCGCTATATCAACCGAGAAATGGCCCGCATGGACCAAGCCTCAATGATGAAATATGCCCAAAAGACCGGAATAGAAGAAGGTCGTAAAAAAGGTCTTGAAGAAGGTCTTGCAGAAGGGCGTAAAGAAGGGCGTAAAGAAGGGCGTGAAGAAGAAGCACGCTTATTCAGTAAGCTCATGCAAACCCTTCTAACTTCCGGTGATACCCAGCAAATGCAAAATGTCCTTGCCAATCCAGACCTTCGCAAATCTCTATATGAAAAATATAATATTCATTAATTTCTAAAACCCTGTTTCGAGAGAAACAGGGCTTTTTTATTATGTAACAAAGGGTATGATTGTGCAGATAAGGATTGGTTCTCATAGAGACTAGGATGTAAGAGTCAAGGTTATAAAAGGTTATTAACAGGTTATACGACATCCGCTATTACTAAGTGTTTGTTCTAGGGGCCTTCTCCGTTATCCTTGTTTTACCGCTAGCATTATTTTCTTAGCCATAGCGATTTCACCGCTTTCGTCATTCCGACCAACGGGGAGGAATCTTTGTGTTATTCCCATCAGCTCTTTGTTTGTCAAGCGATATGAAATGAGACTTCCCGTTTTAGAAAAACCGCTATTGCCTTTCACTCTCGCAATGCTCGAAACAACGTCTCACCGTAATGAGTTGATTCAGTAAGCCCTTGCCGCAAGTGCTGCGAGATTTCTCCACTCAGGGATCCAAATCAATTTACATCTTCAAACCCATTTCGCACAAATACGCCCGGTCGAAATGACGATATCTTTCATCCCGCTCAGCTAATCAATAAAATGGAATAGCCGCTACTGCTTCTGCCGTATCACCGCAATTCAAAAAATATATGGGGTATTGGGGCGCTTCCAAATTTTGTGCGCCCCTTCCACCACTCCTCACTCCTCATTCCTCATTCCTCATTCCTAACTCCTCACTTTAAGAAAGCACGAAAAAAGACTCAACCATAAAAACGATTGAGTCTTTCGCTTAATCAGCAGCTTCCTATCCTCCCGGGCCGCTTCCAGCCAAGTACTTTCGGCGTTTGTGAGCTTAACTACCGTGTT
>CAKQBK010000103.1 GCA_934216155.1 uncultured Dialister sp. | reverse complement strand
GTTCTGAAGGTTCTGAAGGTTCTGAAGGTTCTGAAGGTTCTGAAGGTTCTGAAGGTTCTGAAGGTTCTGAAGGTTCTGAAGGTTCTCGCTCCGCTCGAATGAGCGGAGCGAGAACCCTAACCCCTAGTCCCTAGTCACCAGTCACTAATCCCCACAACAAAAAAACAAGACTTCCAAATCGGAAGCCTTGCCTTATAGAGTCCATTATTTATTATCTGTAGCTTTCACAGCATCTACGACTTTTCCATCACTCTTACTGTGGTTGACGAATTTATATCCAATCAGCAGAAGGATGAACCATACCGGAGTAACGAAGAGTGCCACCCGGGTGTCATCGCGGAATGCAGATGCCACAACGACGCAAAACAGGAATGCCATGGTGAGGTAACCAGAGTAGGGAGCAAATGGCATTTTGTAAGTGAGCTTTGCTTTTTCTTCTTCAGACAGAGAAGCACGGAATTTCTGCTGGGTGCGAAGAATGACGAACCAAGTCCACAGAGCACCGAAGGATCCGATACTGGTGACATAGACGAATACTTCTGCCGGCATGACATAGTTCAGTGCGACGGCGCACAGAAGAATGACAGAGGAGAAGATGATGCCTACCCATGGCAGACGATGACGGTTTAAAGTCTGGAAGCACTGCGGTGCATTGCCCTGCAAAGACAGGTTGTAGAGCATACGGCCGGAACTGAAAATACCACTGTTGCAAGAAGAAAGTACGGCGGTGATAACCACGATATTGATGATATCGGCTGCACCGGAAATACCCAATTTTTCAAAAGTGACAACGAATGGGCTGCCCATATGACCGATTTCATTCCATGGATAGATGGACATGATAACGCCCAGAGACAGTACATAGAAAATCAGAATACGCCAGAATACTTCGTCGATGGCTTTCTTAATGGTGGATTTCGGATCATGGGCTTCGCCAGCGGTAACGCCGATGATTTCAATGCCCAAGTAAGAATACATAACCATAACCAATGCCATCAAAGTACCACCGATGCCATTGGGGAAGAATCCCCCATTGGCCCACAGGTTGCTGATGCCAGTCGCAACACCATCATTGCCAAAGCCGAAAAGAATCATGCCGGCACCACTGATGATCATAAAGATAATGGTGCAAATCTTAACCAAAGCGAACCAGAATTCAAATTCCCCGTAAGCAGATACGGCAATGAAATTGACTACAGTCATAATGACTAGGGCAGCCAAGGCCGATACCCACTGCGGAAGGTCTGGATACCAGAAATTCATATAAATCCCGACGGCTGTCAGTTCTGCCATACAGGTAACCATCCACATGTACCAGTAAGTCCAACCGGTGAGGTAGCCCCATTTCGGTCCCAAGAAACGAGCAGCATGAGCACTGAATGCACCAGATACTGGATAAGCCACAGATAATTCACCCAAGGCTCTCATAATGAAGTAAATCGCAATCCCACCAATGATGTAGGTCAGAAGTACCGACGGACCTGCCAATTCGATGGCCGTAGCAGACCCTAAAAACAGGCCAACACCAATAGCACCACCTAGACCGATAAGCTGGATATGTCTGTTCTTCAGGCCACGTTCCAGGTTTTCATGCATTTCCTGATCTTTCTCTTCCATATTTCTCTCCTCCCATGTCCCAGAAAGTCCTGATGATCCATGTGAAATGTTTCCATTTCGTTATTTTTCTTATTGTTTCTATCTAGCTCTTTCCGGGATGGATCATTTCCCCTTGCTTCACTCTACACAACTGATTTTCATTTCAAATTTGTTCTGCGTAAAACATCAAAGAACCGATAACGTACTTTTCTATTTTATACAATTGATGGACCTATGGCAAGTTATTATTCCATTTTTTCGATTGAAATTTATGCATATGTATGCATAATGTATAAATTTGTTGTAATGAATATCTAAATTTATATTTAAAATATTATTTATTCGTTGTAAAATGCTTCCTTTATTTCCGTTAGTGTTTCTATGCATATGGTAACTGCTATACTGGTCGATATGACAATTTCTATTTTCTTTTCATAGACTGAATCACAAAATCCATAAAGCGATCACGAATACTCCACCCAGGACTCTTCCGACGATGGCCAAAAGAAATTTCATAAGCAGTTTCTGGTAAATTAATTTGTATCATATCCTGGCGATATTTCTCAAGCAATGTATGATGAATTAAATTGGCTGGTGCAAAAAGGGCTCCCACCCCCAAAAGGCACATATCAATCAAAGTTCCCATATTATCTGAAGTCACCACCACCTGGGGTTCAAAAGATGCTGCCGCCAAATATTTCGCTTCTACATGTCCTGCCACATTATAGGCACCAGTAGTAATAAAAGGACAATGTGCTAAGATATCCATGTCTTGTAAATGAGTTTCCTGCAATTTTTGTATATCTGCCTCTTCGCAATGGGTCGCACGCTGTAACAACTCCTTGGATACCAGAAAACAAATCTGTTCCTTATATATAGGTGTCACTTCTATTCCCGGTGGTTCTTCTTGGAAATGGGCAATGGTCAAATCAATATCTCCCTGTCGAACTTTCTCTAGGAGACTCACATTACTCCCTTCGACCAAAGAAAAGGTTACCTTCGGATAGAGCTGCCGGAAATCAGCCACCAACTTTGGCATGAGATGTCTTTCTCGAATAAACCCGATCCCAATCCGCAAATTTCCCGCTTCTTCATTAGAAATATCTTTTAACATACGAGACAATGATTTTTCCTGATTGGCAAATTGCAACGCATACTCATAAAATACTTTGCCCGCATCAGTCAATTCCAAAGGGACATGACGCAAGAAAAATTTCATTCCCCATTCTTTCTCTATAGCCGCCATGTTGGCAGATAAGGTCTGCTGAGTAATATGCAACTTCTCCGCCGCATGGGTAAAATTCTTCTCCCTAGCCAATGTAATGAAATAATGAATTGATTGAAAATTCATAGAGTCCCTCCTTATCAAGGCTGTTAAATTAAGCAAAATATACGATGATTCCAGTGTATTCACTGTTGTTGGCTTTGTATTCCCAGAAATAATCCCTAATCCATTATAACAAAAAACAATTGTGATTTACACAATTTTAAACAGTTGGATATTGTAAATGAAATATCCTATACTATTGTCAGAACGAAGAACGAGAGTCAAAAAAAACAATACACACTCTCCTGATTCAATCATGTGATTACAACCTCTTATATATAGAAAGAAGGAATTTATTATGGAAAAGAAAATCGCTAATACTATTATGATGGGTGTCAAAGACCTCTCTCGTACAAATGGCCTTTGGGGTTACATTGCTGAAAAGAAAATTTACAGA
>CAKQBK010000102.1 GCA_934216155.1 uncultured Dialister sp. | reverse complement strand
ATTCTTTTTTCATGGTTAAAACATGAAATTCATTAAATTCTAATCTATTCGTTTACACAAAATATTTTACACTGTCCGGCCGTTAGCCGTTAGCAGTTAGCCGTTAACCGTTAACCGCTAACTGCCAACCGCCAACTGCTAACTGCTATCTGCCAACTAGCAACATTTCCTCTTGAGAAAGGCGGGGGAAATATTATATAATAAATCGTATGCATAAAAAGGATTATAGTATTTATTTCTAGGAGGAAAAGAAATGTTCAAAACATTTCAGATGGACCTGGCTGGTCGTCCACTTATCATTGAGACCGGCAAAATGGCAAAACAGGCCAATGGGGCTGTACTTGTCAGATATGGTGAAACAGCTGTCCTGGTAGCAACCACTGCCAGCAAGGAACCAAGAGAAGGAACAGATTTCTTCCCTCTCACTGTAGATTATGAAGAAAAAATGTATGCTGTAGGCAAAATGCCTGGCGGATTCCTTCGTCGTGAAGGTCGTCCAGGAAATTCTGCTATTCTCTGCGCTCGTCTCATTGACCGTCCTATCCGTCCTCTTTTCGATAAAAGATGCCGCAACGATGTGCATGTAGTCGCTACCGTTCTGTCTGTGGATTATGACAATGCACCAGAACTGTGCGGCATGCTGGGGGCTTCTGCTTCCCTGGGCATTTCCGATATTCCGTGGGATGGCCCGATTGCTGGCGTTCGTGTAGGTAAAGTCAATGGCGAATATGTCATCAACCCGACCCAGGAACAGATGGCACAGTCTTCCATGAATGTTACCGTAGCCGGTTCCGAAGAAGCTATCATGATGGTAGAAGGCGGCGCTAACGAAGCTCCAGAAGAAGAAATTCTTGATGCCATCATGTTTGGTCATGAAACCATTAAAGAACTTTGCCGTTTCCAGAAGAAGATCATCGAAGAAGTAGGCAAAGAAAAACGCACCCTGGTATTCCCAGAAGTACCGGCTGAAATCGAAGGGGCTGTAGAAGAATATGCCACCGAAGCATTGAAGAAAGCCATTTTCGATGCAGATAAACTGAGACGTGATGGTAACATCGCTGCTGCAAAGAAAGATGCCATGGAACACTTTGCAGATATTTTCCCAGAACATCTTTCTGATGTAGCTGATGCACTGGATCACTTGACCAAGGAAATCGTTCGTCATACCATTTCCAATGAAGGTATTCGTCCAGATGGCAGAAAGCTCACCGAAATCCGTCCGATTACCTGTGAAGTGGGACTGCTCCCAAGAGTACATGGATCTGCTCTCTTCACCCGTGGTCAGACTCAGGCACTTTCTATCACCACCTTGGCTCCTATGTCTGAAACCCAGATTATCGATGACCTGACACCAATTACTGAAAAGAGATACATTCATCAGTACAATTTCCCGTCCTACTGTGTTGGCGAAACCAAGGGATCCAGAGGTCCGGGACGCCGCGAAATCGGTCATGGCGCTTTGGCTGAAAGAGCTCTCCGTCCGGTGATTCCGAGCGTTGATGATTTCCCATATGCCATTCGCGTAGTATCTGAAATTTTGGAATCCAATGGTTCTTCCTCTCAGGCTTCTGTATGTGGCTCCACCATGTCCCTGTTGAATGCAGGCGTTCCGATTAAAGCTCCGGTCGCTGGTATCGCTATGGGCCTTATCGAAGACGGCGGCAAATTCTCTATTCTGTCCGATATCCAGGGCATGGAAGATGCGCTGGGTGATATGGACTTCAAAGTGGCTGGTACCGCACAGGGCGTAACTGCCATTCAGATGGATATCAAAGTCCATGGTATTTCCAGAGACATCCTTCTGACTGCTTTGAAACAGGCTCATGAAGGCAGACTCTTCATCCTTGGCAAGATGGCTGCTTGCATTGATAAACCAGCAGAACACCTTTCCAAGTACGCACCAAAGATTATTTCTATGACCATCCCGGTAGATAAAATCCGTGTAGTCATCGGTAGCGGCGGAAAGACCATCAACAAGATTATTTCCGAAACCGGTGCCAAACTGGACGTAGAAGAAGACGGCCGCGTGTATATCGCTTCTGAAGATGAAGAAGCAGCACAGAAGGCAAAAGCTATGGTAGAAGCTCTGACCCGTGAAGTCAAAGTGGGTGAAACCTACCTGGGCAAAGTCACCCGTCTCATGAAATTCGGTTGCTTCGTAGAAATTCTCCCAGGCAAAGAAGGTCTGGTTCATGTATCCCAGCTGGCTCTGCAGAGAGTAGAAAAACCTGAAGATATCGTTCATGAAGGGGACGAAATCATGGTGAAAGTTACTGAAATCGACGACAAAGGCCGTATCAACCTGTCTCGCAAAGCCCTGCTGTTGGAGAAAAAGAAATAATGAAACAGCGCGGATTTGAAATCCTTTCCACTTGGGAAGGAAAAGGCATCCATTTGCCGGTAAGAAAAACCGCCCAGAGTGCTGGCTATGATATCGAAAGCGGAGAAGATGTGGATCTTCAGCCGGGTAAAGTCACCTTGGTGAAGACCGGCCTCAAGGCTTACATGGGGCATGATGAATACTTGGCTCTCTTCATCCGTTCCAGCATGGCCATCAAGCACGGACTGGTTTTGATTAACAGCACCGGAATCATTGACGCCGATTATTATAATAATGAAGACAATGAAGGCCATATCATGGCAGCCATATACAATACTTCTTCCGAAGTATTCCACATCGGTAAAGGCGACCGTGTGGCGCAGGGCATCTTCTGTCATTACCTTGTCACCGATGATGACAAAGCAGAAGGGGTTCGCAAGGGCGGTGTAGGCAGTACAGGTGTGAAATGAGCATCGAAAAAGAAAAATTGATTCAGCGCAAACCGGCTTTTCAAGGTCGGATGCTTCATGTCTTTGATGATGACGTAGAAATCGGGGGACATAAGACCAACAGAGAAGTGGTTCTTCACCCCGGTGCTGCTGCCATCATTCCTGTTACCGATGATGGGCATGTCCTCTTTGTGCGGCAGTATCGCTATGCGGTAGAACAACCCCTTTTGGAAATTCCGGCGGGAAAATTGGATCCAGGAGAAGACCCGGATACCTGTGCCGCAAGAGAATTGACAGAAGAAACGGGGTACAAGAGTGAACATATCCAGAAACTGGGGTATATTTACACCACCCCGGGATTCTGTAATGAAACCATTCATCTGTACCTGGCAGACCATTTGGCGAAAGCCCACCAGCATTTGGATCAGGATGAATACCTGGATGTAGTGAGTCTCCCTCTTTCCGAAGTATGGGAATTGATTGCTAAAGGAGAAATCTTTGATGCCAAAACTTTGGCGGCCTTCGCTATGGCAGCAGATAAACTGAAGAAATAGTTTATGTAAAAAAGCCGAGAGTGTCATGATTGATGCCCTCGGCTTTTTGCTGTGGGTGACTAGTCGCTAGGGATTATAAATTAGAAAATATAACTCTATCCGTAAAGGCACTAGCGGTAACCCTCTTCCTTTGGAAGGGGCTCTTGGGGGGGTTCTGTAGTGATGGTATGGTTAGAGAAACAAGGAGCTGAAACGTGCATGTGAAGGTTCTGTAGCGATGACGAAGCTAGAGAAACAAGTAACTGAAATGTGTATGCAAAGGTTCTGTAGCGGTACTGTGGCTGGTTGAACATAGAGCTGACTTGTGTATCAAAAGGTTCTGGCTCCGAGAAAATCGATAGATTTTCAATGGAGCCAGAACCCTGAGAACCCTGAGAACCCTG
>CAKQBK010000101.1 GCA_934216155.1 uncultured Dialister sp. | reverse complement strand
ACCCTTAGAAACTTGAGCAACCTGTCACCACCAGCGGAATCATACCTACTAACGCAAATCCTTAACTTAACAGCATTACCCTGCCCTCGAGCTGCCGAAGGCTGAGGGGGCAGCTCTAGCGGTATACTTCGCTAACGGTACGACAATCCGTTATGGGACTAATACCACTCCTAATTCCTCACTATTTCCTAATCCCTAGGGCCTAGCTACTAATCCCTAGTCCCCAGTCACTCAAATCCCCTCTTCTTCCGATAGTTCATGGCCATATCTGCCACGCCCAGATACACCGTGAAGAGTTGAAGCATGGGAATCCAGATGGAAATGATGAGAAGAATCAAGCGGAATCGCTGCAGCACCGGATAGCGGTGAGGCAACCACCACAGGGTAGCAATGCCTTGGATCCACAGGACAAAGTAACAGAGGGCACCCACATTGTAAGCCCAATCTTTATAGGTTTCTTCCAGTGGGAAATATTGCACCCCCACGGCCAGCAAGAAGAGAACCAGAAAAATTCGAGGGAAATGCCACCGTTCCAGTGATGGAAATTGGGGAATATCTTTCACGCCCAGACGGCCCAGAATTTTCTTTTCCATAGCCATGCAGCCCCAGGCCAAAACCATAGGAGACACCACGATGGCAGATGGCAACAGTTTCATCATAATGGCATACATTTCATCGGTCTGCTTGGTCACCTGGTCCAGTTGGTCTCCGGAATACATCATGGTGGCCATTTCTTTGGACATGTCTTTCATGTTGTTAAGCATATTTCCATTGAGCTCACTCCAGGAAATTCCCATGAGGAGTACCGAAAAGAGCGCATTCAGTGCCAATGAAAGAAACATCACAATGACGATCATGCCAAAAGTCTTGGCGGCAGAGAATTGTTTCTGGTGCCCATAGGCCATGGCAATGCCGGTGACGCCAAACATGACGGTCAGATAAAAGGCCATGGTGATGCCAAAGAAGGCGGAATTCAGAATCATGACGCCACTGGTGGCAATCACCGCCCACTTCACCCCTTCCCGAATGCCCAGGTAGGCAATCGGAAGCGGCAGGGCCAACAGGCCTAAGATGGAAATGACCGGTACATAGAACCCCACCATAGAAAGAACCACAGCCAAAGCGGTACACATCCCGGCCAAAACCACCGCATTGGTATCGCCTGCTTTGAAATTGTGCATAAAACTCTCCTTTTTCTATTTACTCTATATCATATCAATTCTATTTTAACATAATCGAAATATAGTTAGAAGTGAGGAGTTAGGAGTGAGGAGTGGTGGTGGCGGCGCACAACTTATAAAGCGCCGCATAGTATGTATAAAGGGTATTATTTTGCTACTTCCTATACCAAACATGATTGTATCTATCGCTACCGTCAAGGTTAAAAAGGTTATAAAAGGTTATGCGATGACCGTAGTCTCATAACCTTGTGTAACCTTTTTAACCCTGTGACAGGCCCTGCTCATGCTATGTTAGAAGAGGATACGCAGTAGAATAATAACCTTTATATAATGGGGGCGCTTCCATAATTATTATGCGCCCCTTCCACCACTCCTCAC
Organism: uncultured Dialister sp.; assembly: GCA_934216155.1. Lineage (GTDB taxonomy): Bacteria > Bacillota > Negativicutes > Veillonellales > Dialisteraceae > Dialister. The sequence continues at coordinate 2,313 of CAKQBK010000101.1, read as the reverse complement.
TCCTAACTCCTCACTCCTAACTTTCCCCTTTTCCTTCCAACTCACAGAAAAAAGATTTCCCGCCTTATGAGTCAATGTGATATAATAATCGGAGCGACTATGGAACGGCTTTTTATTTTTGACATATATTCATATATTTTTCAAAAATACTTACAATTGAATAGGAGGTTTGATAATCTTGGCAAAAGCTAGATTACAGATTATTCCCCTGGGAGGCCTGGGGGAAATCGGGAAAAACATGACTGTTTTCCGTTACGGCGACGAAATTATCGTAATTGATGCAGGCATGGCATTCCCGGAAGAAGACATGCTGGGGATTGATATTGTCATCCCTGATTTCAGTTATTTGATTGAAAATAAAGATAAGATTAAGGCTATTTTGATTACCCACGGTCACGAAGACCATATCGGTTCTCTGTCTTATCTGCTCCGTGAAGTTTCCGCGCCGGTTTACGCTACCCGGCTCACCTGCGGCCTCATTGAAGGCAAGCTGAAGGAAGCTCACATCACCAATTATGATTTGCACGTAGTGAAATCCGGCGACGAATTCAAAGCCGGTTTGTTCAAATTCGGATTTTTCCACGTTTGCCATTCCATTCCAGATTCCTGCGGCATCTACCTGCGTACCCCTGTAGGCACCATCGTACACACCGGGGACTTCAAGTTCGACCACTCCCCAGTGGACGGCGAGCTGACAGATATGTACAAATTGGCAGAATTGGGCCATCGGGGCGTTCTCGTCCTGTGCGCCGATTCCACCAACGCGCAGAATCCGGGCTACACCCCATCTGAAGCGGTGGTTGGCAAATCTTTGATGTCCGCCTATAGCGAAGCCAGAGGTCGCATTATCCTGGCTACCTTCGCATCCAACGTGTCCCGTATCCAGATGGCCGTAGACGCAGCAGTCGCTTTCAAAAGAAAAGTCTGCGTATTCGGTCGCTCCATGGTGAACGTAGTGGGCATCGCTTTGGAAATGGGATATCTCAAAGCACCGGAAGGCACTTTCATTGAACCGGAAGAACTGAATCGCTACCGGGACGATCGGCTGTGCATCCTCACCACCGGCAGCCAGGGCGAACCGATGGCCGGGCTGTCCCGCATGGCCGATGGCAGCCACCGGCAGGTACAGATTCACGCCGGCGATACGGTCATCATTTCCGCTTCCCCGATTCCGGGCAACGAAACCAGCGTAGGCCGCACCATTGACAACCTGATGCGTCTCGGCGCTCACGTCGTGACCAGTACCACCACCCGGGTCCACGTATCTGGTCACGGTTCTCAGGAAGATTTGAAAACCATGCTGTCCCTGGTTCGCCCGAAATTCTTCGTTCCGGTTCACGGCGAACACCGCATGCTCTGCAGCCATGCCGAACTGGCTGAAAGTCTGGGCGTGAAGAAACAGAACATCCTCATCGGTGAAAACGGCACCATTTTTGAATTCACCAACCGCAGCGGCAAAATCAACCCGCAGCGCATCCAGGCTGGTCCGGTCTTCGTTGATGGCCTTGGCGTCGGTGATGTAGGAAATATTGTCATCCGCGACCGCCAGCAACTCGCCCAGGACGGGGTGGTCATCGTGGTTATTGCACTGGAAAAAGGCAGCAACCAGGTCCTGGCGGGTCCAGATATCGTATCCCGCGGTTTCGTCTATGTCCGTGACAGCGAAGCCCTTCTCACCGAAGCGAGAGAACGAATCGAATCGGTTCTCGATCGCTGCGAAGCCGGCAACGTCACCGAATGGAACGCCATCAAGACACAGATCCGCGATACCTTGGGCAAATACTTCTTCGAACGCACCAAACGTAGACCTATGATCCTTCCGATTATTCAGGAAGTGAAATGATAGTAGCGTAAACGGTAGTGTCACTTGGTATGTAATGGGATAGAGGAAAGGGTATTGTTTTACTGCTTTCGCTATACTAACAAAATCAAGTTACCGCTAGGAAAAAGGTTATTATTCTACTGAATTCCATAATATAACAAAGCAAAATACCGCTAGCATCAAGGTTATAAAAGGTTATGCCATACCAGATGAAATAACCTTTATAACCCGATGCTAGCGGTATTTTATATTGTTCGAAAACTGAAATCAGCAGAATAATAACCTTTTACCAATCCATTTTAATGTCAAATGAAACATAGGAAATCATCGAGAATAACTTATTCTTAATTGCGGCGCTTCCGAATTTGATGCGCCGCTAAATAAGTTTACACCGCTGTCTCGGCTCCCCCGGCGGGGTAATGCTGTTAAGTTAAGGATTTGCGCCAGTAAGCATGATTTGGTTTGTGATTATAGGTTACTCAGGTTTCTCA
>CAKQBK010000100.1 GCA_934216155.1 uncultured Dialister sp. | reverse complement strand
TTAGAAACTTGAGCAACCTGTCCCCACTAGCGGAATCATGTCTATTAACGCAAATCCTTAACTTAACAGCATTACCTTCCAGAGGAAGAGGGTAGTTGCTAGTGCCACTACGGATAGAATCGTATTTCCTAATCCCTACTCCGGAACTTCGCATTCCACAGTTGTTCATACAGATAAGCTGCACCACGAAGGCCGCAGAAGGGAACGTCTGTGAAGTGCATCTCATCATGAGATGGTAAGGCAATATGGAAGAAGGAAAATTTCTTTCCCATACGAGTAAGGAGCATGGTTTCATGTCCGCTACTGAGTACCAAACCGCCATTCCAGTTTTCATAGTCCTGTTTAATCAACGCATCATCTCGTCCAACCACGCGAACTTCATCGGCCACGGGTACGGTGCGATCGGTCTGTGCCTGGAAATGGACGGTCAGCTTTGCTGTATCCACCCATTCGGTGCGAATGGCTTCTGCCATACCGGCCGCTTCCGACGGGGGTGCAGAAATCAGGATGTGGTCATACCACAGGCCGCCCCACAGGGATTCTGAGTTATTTCCTTTGCGCAGAAGAAATTCTTTTTCTTTCTTTCCTTCTTCTTCGACTTTGGTAGCATCTCCAACGCCCAATGTTTCGATGATTTTCTTCAGCCACGCCAGCGTACCGTCCACTCCATAGGGAAGGCCCACAGAGACATAAGGAATATCAAAGTCCTCTTTCATTTTTTTCGCCAGGGAAAGGCCCAGTTCGTCTCGTACCACCACATTTAAGGCAGCCGATGGGGCTTCCATGATGGTGTCCCATGTATCGCCGCTGCCGGGCATAGATACCACAGAAACCCCTGCCATTTCCAGAAGCCGCCGGATTTCTGCACTATCTTCTCTCCCTTTCATGCAAACCGTAGAAAGGCCCAGTACATTGACAGTCTTTTCTTTGCGGGGAAGCGGTTTCATTTCCTGTTCTACCCGAAGAGAGGCGCCGCTAAAGCCGGCTTCAAAACTTCCTTTGAGTCCACCGCTATCCATGGCATACACCGGCCAAGGAAGTCCCAAGCGGTCCGCAATGCCCTGGGTATCATCCCCCACCAGACTGACACTGCAGTTGCTGGTGACGAAAACCCGCTCCGGCTTCGCATAGGACTGGATCATTTCAAAGCCTTTTTTCAAATCCGCTTCGGTTCCATACACCAAAGAATTGGGCCCCGGCTGGGTACAAGACATTCTTTGAGATGCCATGGGATTTTCATCATCCACATATTTCATGGCATAGAAATAGCACCACAAAGGACCATTGACCATGGTATAACTGCCTGGAATAGAATCAAAGAAGGCAGAAGACCCAGTGAGGCCGCAGGTGCTTCCATGATGACAAGCGGCTTCCCAATCACACTGTGACATACGCAACCCCTCCTTTATATCCATAGCGGCAGAGCAACCGATAGATGGCTCTCAGTTGGCAAATTTCTCCTTCCGTTCCTGTGAGCGGAATCATAGGAATGAAAATCTGCTTCGTTTTGGTATTAAACATTTCATTGGTGGTGAGACAAATATCTGCCTCATCAATGATGGCCTGCCCTTCTTTGGCATTCCAGATAGGCACATCTTTGTAGGCCCCATGAATCTGTTCATCAAAGGTCTTCTTTTCTTCATCGGTCAGATTGTCGAAATACACCACACCGGTGATATTCATTTCCAGCCGTGAAAGGCCTTGCAAGGTTTCCACTGGACGGTACCAGCGTGGACCACGACCGATGGCCACCACCACTTTTTTCCCGCGGGTCACCGGGACATAGGAAGAAATCGCATCATTGAGCCGCTTTTCTTCTGCTTTGACAATGGCTTCGCCTTTTTCCTTCTGTCCCAATTTTTCACCCAGTGCGCGAATCCACTGGCAGGTATTTTCCCACCCTACTGGATAGACATCTCCCAAGGTAGGAATGTCGAAATCTTCTTCCAATCGTTTTGCCACGTCCATCATGCCACCGGGCTGTCCAGCGGTCCCCAAAAGAATCGATAAAGACGCAGAAGGAATGTCTTTCCATTCATCAAACGGCACATAACCAGGAAATTGCCAATGGACATCCAGGCCGAAAAGAGAAAGGATCCGTTTCACTTCCCGCGCATACTGTCCATCAGGCCCCATCTGGTCTCCCAAGAGAAGAACTCGACCAGGCACATGGTCCTGTTTTTGGAAGAAACGGGAAATAATCGCATCCACCGTTTTGTAGTAAGCGTCAGAATATTCGCCGCCCAAAAAGCCCGCAAAGGGCATAGCCATGACAGGAATCCCATATTCATTTTCTGCCTCTTCTGCTTCCTGCTCGATATCATCGCCGATGACACCGGCCACACAGGAAGACACAATGAAAAGGCACTTGGGCTTATAGGTATCCATTACATAGGAAATACATTGATGAAGCCTGGGAATACCGCCAAAAATGCCATCTTTTTCTCGAAGGTGAGAAGAAATCAGCGGCGTCGGCGGCCTTTTTTCCTGTCCTAGGTCGGCAATGACGCGAAAACCACATCCCAAGTCCATGGTAGTGGCCACGTGGACACAACCGATCGGGCTATGAAAAATCACAGCCACATCCTTGCAGAAGCCTACAGCCCGATAGACTCCCACCAGGGTGCAGCTGCAAGATTTTGTTTTTGATAAGAGCCATTTAGTCTTCAGTGCCATAGGTGCCTACCAGTTTCTCCAACTCTTCAAAAGACATAGGGGTCGGTATCGTCAATTCCGTATTGTTCCAAATCGTTTCCGCCAGGTTCCGATAGACTTTCGCCTGCTCCGAATCAGGAGCGTATTCCAATACAGTCTGTTTGTGATTTTCCGCAATATTCACAATCTTGTCTCTCGGAATGAATGCCACCAGATGGGTATTCAGCTTCTTACAGAATTCCAACAGCAATTCCTTTTCTCCAGGCACATTGCGGCTATTTCCAATAATCCCAGCCAGACGCACTTCCCCACGGACAGCAAACCGCTTGATGCCTTTGGCAATGTTGTTAGCCGCATAGAGGGACATCAATTCGCCAGAAGAAACAATATAAATTTCCTTCGCATAGCCTTCACGGATAGGCATGGCAAAACCACCGCAAACCACATCGCCCAGTACATCATAGAGGGTCAGGTCCACATCTTCCGGCAAAGCTTTCAATTTATCTAACAGCTGCAAAGCCACAATAATACCGCGACCAGCACAACCTACGCCAGGTTCCGGTCCCCCAGCTTCTACACAGGTGATGCCATTAAACCCAGTATGAACGATATCTTCCTTTTGGATATCTTCCACATCACTGGTCCGTACTTTGTCCAGTACCGTTTCTTTGCAAATATGTCCCAACAAGAGACGAGTAGAATCATTCTTCGGGTCACAACCGATCTGACATACTTTCTTCCCCATCAGACTTAGTGCCGCTGATACATTGGAAGACGTGGTGGATTTTCCAATGCCACCCTTTCCATAAAAAGCAATTTTTTTCATAGCAATCTCCTTTGATTACACTGAAATGATTATTGTCTCTATTATAACAAGATTAGAGAGTAGTGACTAGAGAAAACAGGTATGGAAAGGGTATGATTGTGCAGCTTTCTATTTTTAACATTGATATTCTCTGATTGGTGACAAGGTTATAAAGGGTTATAAAAGGTTATGAAACTACCCATTTTCCCATAACCTTTTATAACCCTTTTAACCTCGTCGCCCACTTTCAAAGTTCTATGTTAATGACTGCTTGTTAATTCGTTTTCTGAAATTATGCGAAGATTTTAGTCTGTAGTGAATAAAAATGGTAGCGCCACTAGCGTGTGGCCCCTTGGAGAAGGGGCGGCGAAGCCGGGGATAGAGTGGCCCGAAGGGACACAATCAGCACTAGCGAATTGTAATTCTTTGTTGGGCTAGCAAGCAAAATGTTTCATACCGCTAGAAGCGTCTATCCCCCTTTGATTCCCCCTTCTCCAAGGCAATGCTGTTAAGTTAAGCGAAATATGTGGTGATTCCTTTTGTGACAAAGTTTCTCAGGTTGCTCAGGACTCTCA
>CAKQBK010000099.1 GCA_934216155.1 uncultured Dialister sp. | reverse complement strand
TAACCTATAATCACAAACCAAATCATGCTTACTGGCGCAAATCCTTAACTTAACAGCATTACCCCGGCGGGGGCGATCCTAGCTATGTTTACCCAAATATACAATAAGCCTAATCCCTAGGGCCTAGCTACTAGTCCCCAACTATACCAAGGAGTTTTCTATTGTCTATTCTCTCGTATGCCAAAAAGAATGTGGATCTGACCGCTGCTTTTCTATTAGCGCTCGTCACCACGTTGTTTGTCCCATGGAGTCCTACGTCTATGGCGCACAGTGTGAACGGTTCTCTTCTGGCCCTGCTTTTCTGTCTCATGGCCATCGTGGCGGGGCTCCGGAAGGGCGGGCTTTTTACCAGTGGGCTTCGTTTTTTCTTCAAAGGAAATACGTCCACTCGCCAGATGGGGCGTTTTTTTATTTTTGCTTGTTTCTTTACGTCCATGGCCATCACCAACGATGTGTCTCTTATCATTTTTGTACCCTTGGCGATTTCTTTTTTCAAAGAAGCCCATGGGCTCCGGGAAGTGATTCCGGTACTGACATGGCAAACCATTGCGGCCAACTTGGGCAGCATGCTGACCCCTATCGGCAATCCGCAGAATCTTTTTATTTATGCCCATTATGAATTGCCCCTCTCGGCGTTTCTCACCATCACCGGGCCGGTGGTTCTTTTGAGCGGCCTATGTCTATATGGTGCTACGTTCACCATCCACGACCGCCCTATGGAAATTTCCGCCATGAAGGAAACATCCTCTTCCCCTATGAAACTGGGGCTGCTGCTCTTGGCCTTTGGGCTTTGCATTTTAAATGTGCTCCGGGTGCTTCCTATTTCTTACTTGCTGCTGGTGATTGTGCCGTTCCTTTTCTTTTTGGATCGGTCCCTTTTCAGAGAAGTAGATTATAAGCTGCTGCTGCTCTTCTTTTTCCTGTTTTTGTTGGTAGGAAATATCACCCGCATCCCGGGACTGCAGGAAAAGGCCACCACCCTTCTTGCGGGTCATGAATTCTGGATTTCCCTTCTGCTCTCCCAATGCATCAGCAACGTACCTGCTACGGTGATGCTCTCGCCTTATACGGACAATTACACCGCCCTTCTTCTGGGCGTCAATATCGGCGGCCTAGGCACCCTCATCGCGTCCATGGCAAGCATGATTTCTTTCAAAGCCTACCTGTCCATGCGCTTCCACTGGGCCAAAGCCTATGTGATGTATTTCACCGCGGCGAACCTTTTGCTGCTGGTCGTTTTAGTGCTGTTTCAGTTCGCTGTAAACGGATAGAAATATAGTGAGGAGTTAGGAATTAGGAGTGAGGAGTGGTGGCTGGCGAGCGCACCACATTGCTCTTATACGGATAGCAAAATATATCACCGAGTCCGTTTCTATATGCTCGCCGAAAAAGGTTATTGTCCAACCGTTTTCATTTTCTAACAAACAGAATGCATCCGTCAGAGGCAAGGTTATAAAGGTTATAAAAGGTTATGGGATTTCCGATAATCTCATAACCTTTTATAACCCTTTTAACCTTGAAACAATCCGTATACGTTATTTGTTAGAAAAGCCGATTCAGTAGAATAATAACCTTATATAATCTGGGGCGCTTCCAAATTATGATGCGCCCCTTCCACCACTCCTCACTCCTAATTCCTCACTAACTAAAAAAAGAGGCTATCGAACCATATCTCTATGATTCGATAGCCTTTTTTATTACCAGTGACTAGTTACGAGTCACTAGATTATTACATCATTCCGCCCTGTGGCATTGGTGGCATGGCCGGTTTTTCTTCCGGAATTTCACCAACAACAGCTTCGGTGGTGAGAACCAGTGCAGCGATGGATGCAGCGTTCTGCAGTGCGCTTCTGGTTACTTTAGCTGGGTCTACGATACCAGCAGCGAGCATGTCTTCGTATTTATCTTCAGCAGCGTTGTAGCCGATGCCCTGGCCAGCTTCTTTGACCTTTTCAGCTACGATAGCACCTTCGAGGCCTGCGTTGTCAGCGATCTGACGAACAGGAGCTTCGATAGCGTGGCGAACCAGGTTTACACCGGTCTTGACATCTCCTTCTGCTTCGATGGAGTCCAGGCTGGACTGGATGTCAAGCAGGGTGGTGCCGCCGCCAGCAACGATACCTTCTTCGACAGCGGCTCTGGTAGCGTTCAGAGCATCTTCGATACGGAGTCTCTTATCTTTCATTTCTACTTCAGTAGCTGCACCAACTTCGATGACAGCGATGCCGCCGGACATCTTAGCCAAACGTTCCTGGAGTTTATCTTTATCGAACTGGGAAGTAGCTTCTTTGTACTGTTCGCGGATCTGAGCCACTCTCTGTTTGATTTCTTCTTTATCGCCAGCGCCGCCAACGATGGTGGTGTTGTCTTTGGTGATGCGAACCTGATGAGCGGTGCCCAGGTCATCCAGGGTTGCACTCTGCAGGTTGCGGCCCATTTCTTCAGAAATCACATGGCCGCCGGTGAGGATAGCGATATCTTCCAGCATAGCTTTACGACGATCGCCGAATCCTGGAGCTTTGACAGCAGCGCATTTCAGTGTGCCACGGAGTCTGTTTACAACCAGAGTTGCCAGTGCTTCGCCTTCTACATCTTCAGCGATGATGAGCAGTTCTTTGCCGCTTCTAGCGACCTGTTCGAGGAGCTGCAGCATATCCTGGAGCATGTTGATCTTCTTGTCGGTGATGAGAATCAGCGGATTGTCGATGACACATTCCATTTTATCTGGATCGGTTACCATGTATGGGGAAAGGTAGCCGCGGTCAAACTGCATGCCTTCTACCACTTTCAGGCTGGTACCCATGGTCTTGGAGTCTTCTACGGTGATAACGCCGTCGTTGCCAACTTTTTCCATAGCGTCAGCGATGAGGCCGCCGATGGTCTTATCCGCAGAGGAAATAGAAGCAACCTGTGCGATAGCTTCTTTGGTCTGTACCGGTACAGCTTTTTTCTTGATTTCTTCAACAAGAACTTTGACAGCTTCTTCGATGCCCTTCTTCAGAACCATCGGGTTAGCACCAGCTGCTACGTTTCTCATGCCTTCATGAATCATGGACTGAGCCAGAAGGGTAGCGGTGGTGGTGCCGTCGCCTGCTACGTCGTTTGTCTTGGTAGCAACTTCTTTAACCAGCTGAGCGCCCATGTTTTCAAATGGGTCTTTCAGTTCGATTTCACGAGCGATGGAAACACCATCATTGACAATGTTCGGAGCACCGAATCTCTTGTCAAGAACTACGTTACGGCCTTTCGGTCCGAGGGTAATTTTTACTGCATTAGCCAGCTGATCTACACCTTTCAGCAGAGCAGCGCGAGCTTCTTCATTATAAAGAACTTTCTTAGCCATTCTATGTCACTCCTATAATTGGTATGTAAAACTTAAGTCATTGTATCAATGATTACGAATAGGAAATATAATGAGTAATTAGCAAATAGTAATGAGTAATGTTGGAAGGAGCGCACACCTTATAAAGCGCTCCCTATTTACATAAAACCTTGCGGCACTCTATACGTTGTGTGCCGCCACCATCATTCCTCATTTCTCATTACTCATTCCTCATTATATTAAAGGATTCCCAGTACGTCTCTTTCGGAGAGGAGCAGGAATTTCTGTCCGTCTTCTTCGATATCTACGCCGGAATATTTAGCAAAAAGAACTCTGTCGCCTACTTTAACTTCAAACGGAACGCGGGTGCCGTCGTCGAGCATTTTGCCGGAGCCGATTGCGATGACTTCGCCTTTCTGGGATTTTTTCTGAGCTGTATCTGGCAGCAGGATGCCACCTTTGGTCTGGGTTTCTTCAGTATCTACTTTAACAAGAACACGATCTGCTAATGGTTTTAACATTTCTATTCCTCCTTTGAAATATTAGCACTCACTTATCTTGAGTGCTAACTCATGGTTATATAATACATAACTTTTCGTAGAAATGCAAGAGGTTTTTTTCATTTTTTAATTTTCTTGGTTGGGGGCTCGTGACTGGGGACTGGGGAGTTAGGAGTTAGGAATGAGGAATGAGGAATGAGGAATGGTGGCGGTGAGCGCGCCGAATTACTCTTATAGGGATATAGAAATATATTACCGAGCCCGTTTCTATAGGCTCGCCGAATTTTGATATGGCTAGTGCGTCACTGTAAATGAAAACAATAAGCATCGTCAACGAGTGGCCCCTTGGAGAAGGGGCGGCGAATCCGGGGATAGAATGGCCCGTAGGGACATAATCAGCACCAGCGAATAATAGCACATTGTTCTGCACACGAACAATGTATTTTAAACCGCCAGGGGCGTCTATCCCCCTTTGATTTCCCCTTCTCCAAGCAATGCTGTTAAGTTAAGGATTTGCGTTAGTAGACATGACTCCGCTAGTGGTGACAGGCTCCAAAGTTGCTAAGGTTT
>CAKQBK010000098.1 GCA_934216155.1 uncultured Dialister sp. | reverse complement strand
ACCCTGAGAACCCTGAGAACCCTGAGAACCCTGAGAACCCTGAGAACCCTGAGAACCCTGAGAACCCTGAGAACCCCATTCGTATAAAAACATTCTCATGCGTTTCCTACAAAAATATGATATAATAAATAAGCAATCTCACAAGAGATCCATAATATATATGTAATATATAATAATAGAGAAAATAGTTTAGCGAAGGTGGTTTTGTTTGTCAAAAGACCACTATATTTTTATGTGAAGGAGATATCCATGTCTGAAGATATTCATGAAATCCAGGCGCACCATGCAGAGGAAAATGGCAAGAGCGATTATGGTGCAAAAGATATACGTGTACTGGAAGGATTAGAAGCAGTACGTCTTCGTCCAGGGATGTACATCGGTTCTACATCTGCCAGAGGGCTGCACCATTTGGTGTATGAAGTGGTGGATAACAGTATCGATGAAGCACTGGCTGGCTATTGCACCCATATCGAAGTCACTTTGAATGATGATGGCAGCTGCACCGTTACCGATAATGGCCGTGGTATTCCAACAGGCATGCATGAAACTGGTAAACCGGCTATGGAAGTGGTACTGACCGTACTCCATGCAGGTGGTAAGTTCGGCGGCGATGGCTATCCTATTTCCGGCGGTCTTCATGGCGTAGGTATTTCTGTCGTCAACGCTCTCTCTGAATGGACCACTGTTACTGTTCAGAGAGAAGGACATTTCCACGAAATGAAACTGGCTCGCGGCGAAGTGACGGAACATATGAGAACCTATGGAAATACGAAAGAAACAGGCACGTCTGTCACTTTCAAACCGGATATTGAAATCTTCAAAGAAGGCATTGATTTCGATTACGATATATTGAAAATCCGTATGCGTGAATTGGCTTTCTTAAACAAAGGCCTCACCATCACTTTGTCGGACCATCGCGATGGAGCTACCCATGAAGAACAGTTCCATTATGCAGGCGGGATTACAGAATTTGTACAGTTCCTTAATGAAGGCAAAGACTTGGTAGATCCAGCGGTGATTGCTTTTGAAGGGGAAAAAGATAAAGTCATTGTGGATATTGCTATGCAGTACCAGCAGGGGTACAGTGAAAACATGTACACCTTCGTTAACGATATCAATACCGTCGAAGGTGGCATGCATCTGGCTGGATTCCGTGCTGCTTTGACTCGTGTGCTCAATGACTACGCTCGTAAAAACAATATTTTGAAAAACAATGATGCCAACCTGTCCGGCGATGATGTCCGTGAAGGGCTCACTTGCGTTATTTCTGTCAAAGTGCCAAATCCGCAGTTTGAAGGTCAGACCAAAACCAAGCTGGGCAACCTGGAAGTCAAGGGCATTGTGGATAATATCGTATCCGAAGGACTTCGTACCTACTTGGAAGAACATCCTTCCGAAGGGAAAGCCATTGTAGAAAAAGGCATTACCGCCAGCCGTGCTCGTGAAGCGGCTCGTCGTGCTCGTGAATTGACCCGTCGTAAAAATGCGTTGGAAGTATCCAGCCTTCCGGGAAAACTGGCTGATTGCACAGAAAAAGATCCGAAGATGACTGAAATCTACATCGTCGAAGGGGACTCCGCAGGTGGTTCTGCAAAATCTGGCCGTGATCGTCGTTACCAGGCCATTCTTCCGCTTCGTGGTAAGATTCTGAACGTAGAAAAAGCTCGTCTGGATCGGGTACTCAATTCTGATGCCATTCGCACCATGATTACCGCTTTTGGTACCGGTGTAGGCGAAGATTTCGATATCACCAAACTTCGGTATTATAAAATTATCATCATGACCGATGCCGATGTAGATGGGGCTCATATTCGTACTTTGCTTTTGACCTTCTTCTATCGCTATATGAAACCATTGGTGACAGAAGGCCACGTATTCATTGCCCAGCCGCCGTTGTACCAGGTACGTAAAGGTCGTCAGAAATATTACACCTATGACGATGATGAACAGAATAAACTGCTCGATGAAATTGGTCGCGATGGTTGTGCGATTCAGCGTTACAAAGGGCTTGGTGAAATGAACCCAGAACAGCTCTGGGATACCACCATGAATCCAGAACAGCGCGTCATGTTGAAAGTAGAACTGACCGATGCGGTAGAAGCAGACCGTCTCTTCACCATCCTCATGGGAGATAAAGTAGAACCCCGTCGCCGCTTCATTGAAGAACATGCAAAGGATGTAACGAACCTAGACTTGTGATATAGCATGAGAGTGTCTATTGCGATGAGGGTTAGCCCTTCGGGCAGGTTATTATTCTACTAGTTTCACTTGTTTAACATGGCGAAAATACGGATGTAGAAAAGGGTTATAAAAGGTTATGAGAATATCGTAAATCTCATAACCTTTTATAACCCTTTTAACCTTGTACCAAGCGGTATCTTTCTATGTGAAAAAATGAAATTTGTAGAATGATAACCTTATAGTATAATTCTGCGGCACTTCTAAATTTTATTGCGGTGCTACCACCATTTCTCACTGTATTTTTCATATTTTACTGGAACTGATCATCAAAATGGTATACAATAGTAAATAATTGTGAATATTTCGAAAAAGATGACTATATAGCATACAGACTATTTGCAGGAAGGGGGGAAATGATGGAATATTTCTATCCCGCAATTTGTTTTCAGGATCAAAAAAGTGGCATTTTTACGGTGAGCTTTCCCGATATCATGGGATGTGAAGCCCGGAGTCGTCATATGGACGAAGCAGTGAAGCGGGCCAGGGAATCGTTGGCAGCGTCTTTGCTGGAAATGGAAGAAAAAGAGCTTCAGATACCGGAACCAACAGATGAAAGAATTTTGCACCAGCGGTATCGGCAGTGCCAGATCTGCACCTTCCTGGTAGATATGGATGCCTATCGTTCGTATAAGGAATATAAAGTACAAAAAGCAGAATCCAAGAATGCAGAGTGGGCGGCTTCCGCAAGAAGCGGAAAACACACCAGTTTCTTGGCGAGAGTTTTTGGACTGAGATAATACAAAGCGGTATGAAATGGTTTGAGAAACAAATCGTTTCATACCGCTTTTCTTATAGTTAGGAATGAGGAGTTAGGAGTGAGGAGTGGTGGAAGGGGCGCACAATTTATAAAGCACCCCAATACCCCTTTTGATAAATATAAAAGGACTTGGTAGAAATCGACATATTTCACCAAGTCCTTTTTCTTTATAATTTTGCGGCGCTTTCAAATTTTGTTGCGCCGCCACCACCACTCCTCACTCCTAATTCCTAACTCCTAACTCCTCACTATTTAAGCAGGTTCATAAACACCATCAATATGGAAGCGTTCAGGAAGTCTACGCCGAAGGCACCGATTAGGGGGATGACGAAGTAGGCGGTGTGGGCGGAGCCGTACCGTTCGCACATGGCGTTCATATTGGCAATGGCATTTGGGGTGGCGCCCAGACCGAAGCCGCAGGTACCGGAAGCCATCACAGCCGCTTCATAGTTACGCCCCATCATACGGAACACCACGAAGTAGGCAAAGCCGGCCAGAATAGAAACTTGAATCACTAAGGTAGCCACCAGCGGAATTGCCAAAGCGGAGAGCTGCCAAAGTTTCAAACTCATGAGCGCGCAGGAAAGGAAAATATTGAGGCACATACCACCTAAGACTTCACATTCCTGCTGATAAATGCCATAGGCGTGGGTGCTTTCTGCTACATTACGGATAACCGCAGCAACGATCATGCCACCAAGGTAACCAGGGAAGACCAGGCCAATATTGGTAAAGAACTGGCTCACAATGGTGCCCAGTCCCATAGCCAGGAGCAACTGACCGAAGGCATACATGAAATGGTCCATATTGAGATAATGAGCGGCTGCATCTTCCACTTCATGATGTTCTGGAGCCGCTTCTTCCATTTCTTCTGCTGGTGCATCCTGATCTTCTTGAGAAACCAAGTGGTATTTCCGAACCAGAAGTTCACCGATAGGGCCACCGATGAGACTGCCGGAAACCAGTCCGAAGGTCGCAGCAGCAAAAGCGATGGTGGTACCATTCATAAGGCCCAGACTTTCTAGTACAGGACCAAAGGAACCGGCAGTACCGTGACCGCCTACCAGAGGAATGGACCCGTCTGCCAAGCCCATAAGGAGATTCAACCCAAAAAGCTGTGCCATAGATACGCCCACGATATCCTGAACGGTAATCAAAATCGCAATCAAGGCAGCCATCTTGAGAACCAAAATACCACCGCGGCGCACCAAGCTAATACTAGCCATGTAACCGATACTGGTGAAGAATAGATTCATGCACCAGTTCTGCATGATCGTGTCCTGGCTATAATTCCAGATCCCTTGGGTATAGAGAATGCAATTGACGATGGAAAAAATAGTACCGCCAATGACTGGTGCGGGGATGCAGTATTTCCGTAAAAAAGCGATACGGCTTTTCAGAAAGCCCCCTAGAAAAAAGATGGCCACCGCAGCGGCCAGAGTTTGATACATATTGAGTGAAATATTCATAATATAGATAGCTCCTGACTGTAATGATACTTAAAAAGTATAATTCAATTTAAGCGAGCGGTCAAGGAATTATGTAGCGGTAGCATGGATAGCGGAACATGGATGTGAGGTGTGTATGCAAAGGTTCTGTAGCGATGAATTTGCTGGAGAAACATAGTGATGCATGGGATATCAAAAGGTTCTCGTGCGGAGGAAATCGTTAGATTTCTAATCGCACGAGAACCCTGAGAACCCTGAGAACCC
>CAKQBK010000097.1 GCA_934216155.1 uncultured Dialister sp. | reverse complement strand
TTCTTTTTTCATGGTTAAAACATGAAATTCATTAAATTCTAATCTATTCGTTTACACAAAATATTTTACACTGTCTTGTGATACGGTATTATGCAAATATATGGAGCTTATTGTGACTTAGATTTAATCTTTTAGGTGGTCGAGACTATGAATAATAGCTGGAAATGGATGATATTAGCAAGTTTGGGAAGTTTTGTCATAGGACAAAGTGCTATGGCGTCCGATATCAATCCGATGAAGCAACATCACGACAGCGAGAAAGTGAAGGTACAGGAGTGGATGAAAGCCCCGATGGCTCGCGATGATGTAAGACAAAACGATGCTAGGGCTTTGGGACGGGAACTCCTTTTGACAGGCCAGGGACTCACGGAGACAATGAAAAAAGAAATTGGGGAATTGGCCGTAGAAGATGCCCAGCAGCGAGTGATTGAAAATATTCCTATCAATAAAGCACGGACTGCGCTGGTGAATAGTGCAGGAGACTATGAAGCACTGAAGATTCGTTACCATATGCGCTATCAGATGCTTCCGGCTTGGCAGAAGGAAAAAGCACGGCTGCTGGATGCGTTGGCTTCTGCTAGCACGGGAAAGGCAGAAGCGACTGCAGAAAAGAAAGCACTGGATGTATCCTATGAAAAGGCCTATAAAGCAAGAGAAAAAGTGCTGCTTTTCTATCAAGGGGAATTTGACCCGGATCAGTTGGCTCCGTATAAGAACGTATCGGATCAAACCATGGAAGAGTTACACCAGGCAGCGGTGCTATATGCGCTACATAGCCATGGATTCCATGGAAATACGGCTTCACCGGAAGTAATGACATTGGCAAATCAGTATGCGAAGACCTTGACTTTGGCCATGGATGATGAAATTCAGGTCAAATTGCTGGGGAAACGGCTAGAGCAAGTCAAAGCAGATTACGAAAAAGCCACTGCAGCCTATGAGAAACTGTATGCGAAAGAAATTAGTCGTTGCAGCAATTCAGGTATTGGCCTTTTAATTCCGAATGGAAAGACCCAAGAACCACCAGCCGTGCCTGTTTCTACGGCAGTATCTCCCGTGACCACCGTGCAGGTAGGTGGTATGCCTACCAATCCGGGTATTTTGCCACGAAGCAAAGAAGAACGAGACGAAGTCAGAAAGAATCTGCAGCAGAAAATGGATGCATTGTATACAGAGGACGTGTCTCGTTTGGCAGAGCGGCGGGTGCAGTATGCCAATGAATTGGAAGATATCGGCTATTTTGATAAAGAATCCACCAAAGACCAGGCCATGGTACAGACGAAAGCCTTGCCTATACCAGAAAAGAAATTCCGTATCGATGGAGAGGCTCGTGTCGATTACGGTGCACACCATGGAGAAGAAACGATTGGGGATAGAGCCAGGGCCAGAGTGCGTATCTATGGAGATTTGAATCTGGATGACAACTGGCATTTTATTTCCATGTTGGAAAACGAAAAAATTCTGTCCGGTCGCGGGGACGACAATTGGATGCATATCGATCGGTACTATCTGACGGGGAAAGTGGGCAGTGCCCGTGTCGATGCAGGGGCTTTTGGTTCCTATCTGGCAGAAGGAAATATTTACGATAGCAAATTTACCGGCCTCCGTGTCACCGGAGAAACTCCATTTTCCTATATGGCAGAAGTGGGGACCACAAGCCAGACTGATTTGGCAGCTGCGTTAGAAGCGACGAAGTCCTTTGATATCTATACCTTAGGGGCAGGGCTATATCGCTTTGACATGAAATATGGAAATACGGCGAGAAATATTTATATGGTCAGTCTGCATCGTCCGCTGGGAACTTATGATTTTGGGGCCATGGGGCTTTTAGGGGAAGATCAGAGCACCAGTGATAAGGGATATGTATTCACCTTATCCCATGGAGAAGACCGAACCTGGGAAAAAGGAAATACCTATTATTTCTTGAAATACTATCACCAGCCCTATACTACCTATGTATCTCATACTATGGAAGGCATGGCTGATTACATGCATGGATTCAAAGGAATTGGTGGTGGTATTCACTACACCGTGGCACCGAATTGGCTCTTGCAGGGAGAATACTATAGTCTGAAAGATTTGGAAAATGGAGCCAAGAATCACACCATTTGGGTGGCACTGAGCTATTATTTCTCTAACTATACATCAAATTAAGTTAACAGTTAACTGCTAACCAATAAAAAGAAGGTCATGAGCATGGGGAATATCAAGAAAATCGTCGTAGTAGGCTTAGGGTATGTGGGATTGCCTTTGGCAGCCGCTTTTTCTCATCATTTTGAGGTCATTGGGTATGACCTGTCGGAGGAAAAGATTGGCCTGTACCAAAAAGGGATCGATCCGACCAATGAATTGGGAAGTGACGGATTGAAAGACAGTGCTATCCAGTTCACATCGGATCCGAAACGGATTTCCGAAGGGGACTTCATCATCGTGGCTGTGCCGACCCCAGTCAATCAGGACAAGACACCGGATTTGACGCCTGTGGAATCGGCGTCCCATACGGTGGGGAAATACATGAAACAGGGAGCTATCGTGGTCTACGAATCCACAGTGTACCCTGGGGTGACGGAAAATATTTGTGGTCCCATTTTAGAAGAAGAATCTCACATGACGTGCGGGACGGATTTCAAAATCGGTTATTCTCCAGAACGAATCAATCCGGGAGACAAAGTCCATACCTTGAAAAATATTGTGAAAATTGTCTCTGCCATGGATGAGGAAACGTTGGAAACGGTGAAGCAGGTGTATGGCACCATCATTGAAGCTGGCGTCTATCCAGTGTCTTCCATCTTGGTGGCCGAAGCGGCTAAGCTGGTGGAAAATTCCCAGCGAGATATCAATATTGCCTTTATGAATGAATTGGCCATTGCGTTCCACTTAATGCACATCGACACCAATGAAGTGCTGCAGGCTATGAATACCAAGTGGAATGCGTTGGGATTCAAGCCTGGATTAGTGGGCGGCCATTGCATTGGCGTAGACCCGTATTATTTTATTTATCAGGCAGAGAAATTGGGCTATCATTCCAAAATCATCGCTGCCGGACGTCGAATCAATAATTCTATGTCTAGCTACGTGGTGAAACAGATGGTCAAAGAAATGATACGAAACCACGTGGATACCAGAAGGGCTAAGATTTATTTGCTGGGCATGACATTCAAAGAAGACTGCCCGGACGTGCGAAATTCCAGAGCAGTAGATATTTTCCATGATTTAAAAGAAATGGGATTTGACCCTGTGGCGGTGGATCCTGCAGCAGACCAGGAAGACTTCGAGCGGCTGTACCATGTACCACTGGTTCCTTTATCAGACGTCAAAGATGCCGATGTGGTAGCTGTCCTGGTGGCTCATAAAGAATTTAAAGACCTGTCTATGGAACGGCTGAAGCACTTCTTTAGAAAGGAAGATGGAGAAACACCGGTCCTGTTCGATGTGAAGAGTATCTATGATCCAAAGGAAATTAAGAAACTGGGACTGGCGTATTGGAATTTGTAAATAACAGGTTTAATGGCTAGGCTGTTAAAACTTTGAGACAGTTGGAAAACATTCGATAGTGATTACAGGTTACTTAGGTTGCTCAAGTTTCTTATGTTTCTCGAATGAGAGTATTTCGTTAGTACTTATTGGCACGTTCGAGTAACCTGAGCAACGTTGGCAACCTGAGTAACTTGAGTAACCGGTTATAGAGGTATCATCATGGGAATCAAAACAGCTCTGCTTTGTGTGGCTGCCGCTGTGATTTTAGGCGGGGGTGGATATGGGCTCCATCACTACTTGGCATCGGAAGCCAGTGGAAGTTCATATCGGGATTTTTCAGAATCCACATTTGCCACCGAAGAGATTGAAAAAGCATTGACAGCCTATAAAGAAAATAAAAACCAAACCGCTACCGTATTGAAACCAATACGGACAGAGGACAAGTCGGTGTATCTCTATTTCTGCGGTTTGCCCGATCGGCCTTTAACCGAAAAAATAGTGGATGTGCTGGAAAAAGAAAAAGGAACTGCCGCTTTCTTTGTAGAGGGACAGAATGCCATGGATGAGGAAGAAACCATGAAGCTCATTCATAAGAAAGGGCATCTTCTTGGCAATTATACCTGGTTGGGGCGTCCCTCTTTTGAAAAGGTAGGACCAGAGAATGCCATTGTCTCCCTAGTGAAAACGCAGAAAGCCATTTCTCTTATGGGAGGAGAGACCCCATTGTATTTCAAAGCACCACAGACGAAGTATACAGAATCTTTGCTTGCAGAAATAGGAGCTTCTGGCCTTCGCTATGCGGTGGAAAGCAGCGTGACAGTGAAACGAGGCCAATTGAAAAGTGCTTCCAATGCAGAAGAATTGGTAAAGAAGGTTAAAAACGGAGACCTCATTGCCTTTGAAATCAATCGTCCC
The DNA here is from genome assembly GCA_934216155.1 of uncultured Dialister sp. Lineage (GTDB taxonomy): Bacteria > Bacillota > Negativicutes > Veillonellales > Dialisteraceae > Dialister. The sequence goes on along the minus strand of CAKQBK010000097.1, from coordinate 629 downwards.
CTGGATATCAAAACCTACGAAAAAGGAAAATCGGATGAAAAACCGGCTATTGATAAGAAACCAACCATCAAAGACGATAACAAAGTAGAAACCGTTACCAAAGATACCACAGCAGAAGAAATTGCTTGGCTTGTGGAAGCTTTGGATGAAGCGGGCTTTACACTGCGGGATTTAAAGTATTTGAAATAGTTGGGGGATTAGTAGCTAGGCTCTAGGGATTAGGGTTCTGTAGCGGTATTTGCACTAGCGTCTACCCTCTTCCTTTGGAAGGGGGGCAGGGGGGATAGCTCGCACTAGCGGTTATAATTGTGATGAGAAACGTAGCTTTGTCGGCGTTCTGCGGAGGCGGCTAGTCAAATAACTCTTCTTCGTCGGCCTATCCCTGGCTCGCAAGCGAGCCTGCCCCTTCCTGAGGAAGGGGCTATTAGGAGTTCTGTAGCGATGATATAATTGCTGAAACATAGCGATGCATTGTCTATTAAAAGGTTCTGGCTTCGAGAAAATCGATAGATTTTCAATGAAGCCAGAACCTTGAGAACCTTGAGAACCTTGAGAACCTTGAGAACCTTGAGAACCTTGAGAACCTTGAGAACCTTGAGAACCTTGAGAACCTTGAGAACCTTGAGAAC
>CAKQBK010000096.1 GCA_934216155.1 uncultured Dialister sp. | reverse complement strand
AGCCTACTTCGTTTGGAGCATTTATGGCTGTATGTCGAAGTGTCTATAATCCTTGGATTAGTTTGCTACTAAACACCAATTATTTTGATAGATACTTAGATGATTCCAACTCTGCGACAATCAATCAAGTAACTCAAACAATGCTTCTCTCATTCCAATTACCATTTCCACCTAAAAATGAACAAGAACGCATAATTAAAGAAGTTCAGAAATGGTCAAAACTTATAGATGATGTAGAAAGTGGAAACGAAAGGTTACAAGCACTTATTACAGCGAGCAAGTCCAAAATCATCGACCTCGCCATTCATGGAAAACTCGTACCGCAAGACCCTACGGATGAGCCAGCCATTGAACTGCTTAAACGCATCAATCCAAAGGCGGAAATCGCTTGTGATAACGCGCAGTATCGCAAATTGCCTATGGGATGGACGGTTTGCAGGCTTTCTTCAGTGGTAAACATTGTGAATGGTAAATCACAAAAAGAAGTCGAAACCTCACAGGGTACATATCCCATATATGGTAGTGGTGGTATAATAGGCAGGTCTAAAGAATACACTTGTTTGGCTGGTTCTACAATAATTGGAAGAAAAGGAACTATCAACAATCCAATATTTGTTGAGGAAAATTTTTGGAATGTAGATACCGCATTCGGTATGAAAGCGACTTTGGCTGTCGAAGATAAATACTTCTTCTATTTTTGCTTAGGTTTTGATTTTAGTAAACTTGATAAAAGCACAGCTCTACCAAGTTTGACAAAGACGGCGATTGGTAATATAATGTTGCCAATACCACCTTATGATGAACAACGAAGGATTGTAAACGCAATAGACAAAGCATTTACAACCCTTGATGCGATAACTGAGAATTTATAGACTCTCTGTTATAGAACCTAATCTTTCAAACAAAAGTTTAATCTGATCCATGATTCTTACTTGTTCATTATATGGAGGTAACGGAATCTCCAACTTTGAATATTCAGAAATCCAATATCGTTTGGGGGTATCGCCTATTAATTTGGTGATGCTCATAAACGATGCAACATATTCTATATCTACATCTTTATGAACCTTCAAAATCTTCATTGCGGAGGACTTCACTTTGAAAGGGAAATTTACCAATTTTGAGCCTGTGGTGAAATCATCAAAGATAATACAGGGCAGATTAGAGAATATACCTACATCATCATTGGTACGCCGTAAGCATTCGAAGAACTACAGGTTTTGAACCTTTCTATACAACAATAGCGACTGTCACTATAAACCTAATAGTTGCAGTCGCTATTGTTTTGTTGACCCTATATCTTGCAGCTGTGGGTCAGTTACTGGATTCTGTAGCCTGTTTTGTCAACACACTCTCCGGATGTTGCAACTTCCATTGATGCGGAAGCAGCTTTATGAGTCCCTCATGTGTGGCCTTCTTATGATAGGGCATTCGGGCAATGATGTCATTCAGATAATCCCTCGGATTCACATCGTGTGCTTTGCAAGTAGCCAGCAGGGAACAGATAACCGACATATTGACGGCCGCCTCGTGGTTGCCGCAGAAGAGGTAATTCTTTCGTCCCAGTGTGATGGGCCGGATGACATTTTCCGCCAGGTTGTTGTCCCATAGCAGACGTCCGTCTTCCAGGCACCGCATCATATTGTCCCATCGGGTATAGGCATACGTGATGGCTTTGCCGGCCTGAGACCTGGGGCTGTACTTGACACCTTCCGCTTCCATCCATGCCTTCATGGCTTCCAGGATGGGACGGGCCAGTTCCTGACGCTTGTTCTTGCGTTCTTCATACGACAAGCCTGCGTCATTGCAGCCATGCTCTATCTGATAGACCTTCTGTATCTGCGTAAGCCCATATTCGGCCATTTCCCTATTTTCATCAAGCGCCTGTTCAAAATGCCGGCGGATATGTACCAGACAGTTGACCAGGTGCACACCGGGGTTGGTCTTGAAGGCTGTTTCATAACCCGCAAAACCGTCGCATTGGAGGTAACCCTTGAAGTGGTGCTGATTAGCCAGGGATTCGATGACCGCTCCGGCCCGCGACCCCCCGTCGTAATGGAAGATGACCAGTTTTTCCATGACCGACCTGACCATCCAGAGGTATTCCTTGTCGGCCCTGTGCTTTTCCTTGTTGATGACCGGAACGGTGGTTTCATCCGCCTGCACATAGTCACGGGAAAAGACTTCCTGCTTTAGCGCTTCGTACAGCGGTTTCAGCAGTTCTACCGTTTTCTTGAACCATCCGTCCAGCGTGCTTTCCGTCAGTCCTTTCATGCCAAGGTGGCGATACTGCTGTATCTGACGGTAGAACGGAACGTGATACTCGTATTTCTGGAGGAGGATTTCGGCAAGCAGGCTGGTGTAGGCGATGCACTTGTCGACAGGCATCAGCGGCATGGGAGCCATCTCCACACCTTTCTGTCCCTCGGGGGGAAGCCGCATGTTGTCCTTGAGAGCATATTTTGGACGGATGATTTCCTTTACATAGAGCATTCCCGGTTTGTGTTTGACAACACGGGTTACCTCTTCGCCTATTCTGCGGTACAGGGAAAGGTCCACGCTATCCGGCTCAATCACTTCGGTTTCGAGTACAGGCAGGTCTTCCATCATTTTTCGGTTCTGCCGCTTCTGTTTCTTCTCCTCGGCGGACTCCTTTTCCATCTTCTCCACCGCTTCGTCACGCTTTTCTTCGGCCTTTCGCTGCAGGCCGGCAAATTCATCCGCAAAGAGATCCGGCATGTTGGGGGCGTAGACAGGAAGCTTTTCTGCTTTACGGCCAAAGAGCTGGCGGTTCAGCCACGCGACCTGAGCCGTCAACTCCTTGATACGTTCCTGCAGCTTTTCATTCTGCTCTGCCTGTTTTTTGTTGATGGCAGACAATGAAGCAACAGAGGTATTCAGCCCTTCTATCGTCTTGAGTAATGTATCTTTTTCATCCATTTCCTGTCTCTTTTTATAGATGTAAAGATACTAAATATTAGCGGATTGCACAACAGAATCACTACTTTTGTTTCAGAAAAACAGGTTATACATGGTACTCTTTACGCTCGGCCCTAAGTCGCCGGAGCCTCTGCTGCGGATTCTCCTGAATGCCTTCAACCATCATTACCAGGTCACGCCATTCCATGGGATAGCTGTTTGATCCCGCATCGTATTCCGGCAGTTTGAAGCGGCCTGCCTCCAGCCGTTTGACGTACATCACCATGCCGCCGTCTTCCGCGTGAAGCAGTTTCATGAGCTTGCGGCTGGACCCGACAAAGATGAACACGTCACCGTTCCTCACTTCGCTCTTCATCTTCTCATGCACCAGTCCGCACAGCGAACTGATGCCCTTGCGCATATCTGTCCTGCCGGGACACAGAAAGTAGCGCATCGTATCGTTCAGGCTAAACATGGGCATCTTCGAGACTATGGGTTAGCAGTTCCATCAACAGCTTCTCGGATCCGCTCCCGAAGTGGGCACGGAGACCGTTGGGGAAAAGCAGGGCTACACCCTGCGGCACCTGTTCACCCAAGGTCTGTTCTGCAGTGGGGCGCTTGAAACTGATGGGAGCCAACTCCTGTTTCAGTCCGTCTTTTTCTGCAGCACATTTTTTACGCCAGTAATGATAGGTTGAATAACTTACACCTGCCTGTTGCAGGTACAACTTCAATGGCAGGTCGCTTTGTTGAACCTGCAATTCCAATTCTTCAAATTTGGATCTGTTCATAACAATTAGGGTTTGATTGTTTTCGCGAGTGCAAAACTACAATCAAACCCTAAGGGTACAATGTGTATTTATTCGAAAGCTTACGTTTCAACCGAACGCCTTAAATGTTCAATACTACAAAATCAGGATGGCATCGGTTGAAACGATGTCATCTCATACGTTTTGCTCGATTTTTCAGGAATAGCGTGTAAACAGAGGTTAAAACTCATACATGTAACGACGGGGCACTTATTTTTATCGTACAATAGAAGCACCCTCCCTTAATAATATCATACCCAATAACGCCCTCATTCGTAAAAGCTTCAAGAACCCTATTTGAGAAAAAAACATCAGCACCTTGTGGATATAATAAATCATACCCTTGATATTTTCTGATTAATGTGATTTCTTGTGGAAAGTAAATTTCTTTGTCGTTATAAAACTCAAGTCTGTTTTGAAATACTTTTATGTTTTCGTTATACATGTCAATAAACTTGCATTTGGGATATACAAAATCCGTATCTCTTATAATAGGCACAAATAACAAATAAAAGTCAGAGGCGATACCATGAATCTTTATTGGCTTCAAAATATATTCTGATTTATGAACGTGTATCTTTTCAAATACATTTTTAACTTTGGCACTGACGACTGCTTTCAAACTTAGACAAGCGGGTGAAAAATCCATGAAATCCACATAATCTTTCCTCTTAATAATCTTTCCTACAATTTCGTTAGGCATATTTATATATATGTCATGCTTGTTTTCAAAATACGTCAAAATATTTCTATTCTTTTCTAACATATAATTCAAAAAATCCTTAGACTTTATTTCTACAGTATGTGGCATCTCATATCTGCCTCTAATTTTCTTATCCAAAGTAAACGTTATCTGATAGTACATAATTCATAGTTTTCTAATGTTCTCAACTTATTAACTCAAGAAAAAAATCAGTCGATAACATAAAGATTACCATTCTTTGCGAACATATACAATGCCTTTCATTATTTCGGTATCTATTGTATTTACATCGATTCCTAATTCTAACATGTACTCCTTTATGATTTCGTTATTTAATCTGTTTCTTATTCTTCTTTTTCTGTAATAGTCCAATTTTTCAAAAGAGAGCGGCTTTCCCTCTTCATAAAAAATCCATCTGTCGTCTTTATAAACCTGAATCAAGCGTTCTTCAAAAGAACTACTGGAAAAATAAAATTTATAAAAAGGCGCTTCCGGACCATTGGATAAAGCACACATAACATAATTACATTTCAATTCTTTTTGTATTGTTCTACAGACAGTAGATAATCCATCTTCATAATTGGATATAAAGAATACTTTATGAGGATAAATG
>CAKQBK010000095.1 GCA_934216155.1 uncultured Dialister sp. | reverse complement strand
TCGGCAAGGCTTAATCGTCTACTGACTATTAAAAGAACTCTGATGAGACTCTCTCGTCAGGGTTCTTTTTTTGCAGTTAGGAGTGAGGAATGAGGAGTGAGGAGTGGCGAAGGGGCGCACAATTCATAAAGCGCCCCAATACCCCTTTATATATATAAGTTAAGGATTTGTGTTGGTAGGTATGATTCCGATAGTTGTGACAGGTAGCTCAAGTTTCTAAGGGTCCTCAGGTTGCTCAGGGTCTCCGAATGAGCTAATGAACGCTAGCGTCATTAGCTCATTCGAGAAACGTGAGAAACCTCAGGATCCTGATTAACCTTTATATCAGCAGAAATCATTGTATATTTCGCTTAACTTAATAGCATTGCTCTGGAAGGGGGATAGCTCGCACTAGCGAAATATATTGTAATGAGATACATAACGTTGTCGGCGTTCTGCGAAAACGGCTAGTCTAACAACTCTTCTTCATCGACCTATCCCCAGGCCCCTCAGCTCGTCTGCTCCTTCCTGAGGAAGGGGCTCTTTTGGGTTCTGTAGCAATGGTTTAGATAGAGGGACATAGAGATGAAATGTGTATCATAAGGTTCTATTTCTAACATGTCGCGAAAAGAACCTTAGCACAGCGGAAAGAGAAAAGTGCCTCTTACGAAAAACGGTGTTCCTAATTCCAATTTCTGCAAAAAATATAAATAAAAAAATACCTTCTACTAAAGATTTTTTTTATACCATCATTTCATTTATCTTATTACAGACCGCTTAGATGTTAATTCATTAGAAAATTAGAACGGCTTTAATCGGGGAGACCTAAAAATTATGCATGTATATTCTGATAGAGTGGATTTTCTTATTTCTTATGAAAAAAGGAGATAAATCACGAAAATAAGAGAAAGAAATAGATACATAGCTATTATTATTCATAAAATGCAGCGGATATACGCATAGGCAATTGTTTTTTGAAAAGAGGAATTCTGACTGCCAGCCAAAAACATAGTATTCATACCTAAATTTATATATGTACACTATCTTTGATTGAAAAATATCTATAATTCATGTATCATAAAGTCCGGCGTTTTAAGAGAGAATCTAATGATTCTCTAAACAAGAAGTTCAGCCTGCTCAGGCATATAAAGGAGGATAGAGGTTGTCAAGAGCGCATGTTTTTCTATATGGTTATGGTTTTTTGAAACAGCACTTATTTTTTGATAAACGTAGATGAGACCCATAATTAAATGAAAGACAATGAAGTAAGGAATACCTATGACGTCAAATCGGTATTCTTTACCCCGTACAAGTTATATGTATTATTTAGGAAGGTGAATTATGGATCCCGCTATTATGACGCTGTGCGTCCTGGCTGTTGCAGCATTCCTGTTCATTACCGAACTGATTCCGCTGGCAGTCACTGCTATGGCAGCATGTACTGTACTTGGTATTCTGGGCGTTCTCCCATCCAAGGCTGTATATGCAGGCCTCTCCAACTCCACCGTAGTACTTTTCGGTGGTATGTTCGTTATCGGCGCGGCTATGTTCAAAACTGGCCTCGCTGAAGCAATCGGTGTTACTGTAGTTAAAAAAGCAGGCACCAATGAAGTTCCGTTGATGGCAGCTATCATGGTTGTTACCATCGTTCTTTCCGCAGTATCCTCCAACACTGGTACCGTTGCTTGCCTGATGCCAGTTATTATCGGTATCTGCTCTGTTGCAAAACTGTCTGCTTCCAAACAGCTGATGCCACTGGCAATCGCTGCTAACGTAGGCGGCACCATCACCATGATCGGTACCCCACCAAACGTTATCGTTACCGGCGCTCTGACTACTGCAGGTCTCCCAACCTTCGGATTCTTTGAATTCGCTTGGATTGGTATTCCGCTGTCCCTGGTTATCGTTGTTTACACCCTGTTCGTTGGTCGTCATTTCGTAGCAGATAAGACTGCTGGCGCTATGGACGAAGATGCTATCAAAGCTGCTAAAGAAGAAGCTGGTGCAGGCGGAGATGGCCCGAAGAGCGTTGTAAAAATGTGGATCGCTGGTCTGATTCTTCTGGGCGTAGTACTTTGCATGGCTCTGGACCTCAAGACCGTTCCGCTTCATACCGCTGCAGTTACCGGCGCTATCCTCTGCGTAGTAACCGGCTGCCTGAAAGAAAAAGAAGCTTATGCTGGTATCGACTGGGTAACCATTTTCCTGTTCGCTGGTATGCTTTCCGTTGCATCCGCTATGGAAAAGACCGGCGCTGGCAAACTGATTGCTGACACCGTTGTTAGCATGATGGGCACCAACCCGAACCCATATGTACTGACCGCAGTACTGTTCCTGATTTCCAACGTACTGACCCAGTTCATGTCCAACACTGCATCTGCAGCACTGCTCGCTCCAATTGGTATTTCTATCGCTCAGTCCATTGGCGCAGATCCGAAACCGGTTCTGATGGCTCTTGGTATTGCAGCATCCTGCGCATTCGCAACTCCAATGGCTACTCCGCCAAACACCCTGGTTCTCGGACCTGGCGGATTCTCTTTCAACGACTACGCAAAAGTAGGCGTTCCGATGTGCCTGATTTCTCTCGTTGTTTGCCTGATCGTTATCCCGATCGTATGGCCATTCGGCATGTAATCAGCCATCATTTAGTATTGATGTAAGGAATTTCATCAGAAATAGAGCGTTGCGTCTGTTTCTGATGGAGTTCTCTAACAAATCTTCAGAAAGGTGGATATAACTATGGAAACTCCGGGCCCGCTTTCGATTTGCCTGACCAACATGGTCATCGTATTCGCAGTTCTTATTTTCCTGGCTTGCGTTATTCAGCTGATTCACATTGTGGATCCAACCAAAAAGAAGAAATAAGACATCCTGTCAATTGATTTGACACATTCCTTCTCCACTAATAGGGAAGGAAATCACTTAATACTCACCTTATATTTTAGGAGGTCTCAACATGGACGGCTTTATGAGAGCGCTTGTTTCCGTATGGACAGATTCCGGTTTCTCCAATCTGACCTGGGAAAACATCGTTATGATTGGGGTAGGTCTTATCCTGCTCTACTTGGCAATTGCAAAGCAGTATGAACCACTGCTTCTTCTTCCAATCGCTTTCGGCGATATTATGGCTAACTTCCCGAACACCGGGTTCGAAGACGAAATGGGCGTTATGATGGCCATCGGCTTCGGTATTAAATACGAAATCTTCCCGCCGCTGATTTTCATGGGCGTAGGTGCAATGACCGACTTTGGTCCACTGATTGCTAACCCGAAGACCATGCTTCTGGGCGCAGCTGCTCAGATCGGCGTATTCGTAGCACTGGCTGGTGCTATGGTTCTCGGCTTCACTGCTCCTCAGGCAGCAGCAATCGGCATCATCGGTGGTGCTGACGGCCCGACCGCTATTTACCTGTCCTCTAAACTGGCTCCAGAACTTCTGGGTGCTATCGCAGTAGCAGCATACTCCTACATGTCCCTGGTTCCGCTGATTCAGCCACCAATCATGAAGCTCTGCACCACCAAAGAACAGCGTAAAATTAAGATGACCAACCTTCGTCCTGTAACCCACTTCGAAAAGGTTATGTTCCCAATCGTAGTATCCATCGTTGTATCCCTGCTTCTGCCACCGGTAGCAGCACTGATGGGATGCCTCTGCCTCGGCAACCTGTTTGAAGTATCCGGCGTAACCGCTCGTCTGTCCGACACTGCTCAGAACGCACTGTGCAACATCGTTACCATTTTCCTGGCAACCGGCACAGGCCTGACCATGACCGGCGACAAATTCCTCCGTATCCAGACCATCGAAATCATTATCCTCGGCCTGATTGCATTCGCAGCAGGCACCGCAGGTGGTGTAGCATTTGGTCAGATCATGAGAATTGCATCCGGCAACAAGATCAACCCACTGATTGGTTCCGCAGGCGTATCTGCAGTACCAATGGCAGCTCGTGTATCCCAGGTTGTAGGTTTGAAAGATAACCCATCCAACTACCTGCTGATGCAGGCTATGGGACCAAACGTAGCAGGCGTTATCGGTACCGCAGTAGCAGCTGGTACCATGCTGGCACAGTTCGGCAAGGCTTAATCGTCTACTGACTATTAAAAGAACTCTGATGAGACTCTCTCGTCAGGGTTCTTTTTTTGCAGTGAGGAGTGAGGAATGAGGAGTGGCGGAAGGGGCGCACAATTCATAAAGCGCCCCAATACCCCTTTATATATAAGTTAAGGATTTGCTTTGGTAGGGATGATTCCGATAGTGGTGACAGGTTGCTCAAGTTTCTAAGGGTTCTCAGGTTGCTCAGGTTCTCCGAATGTGCCAATAGATGCTAGCGTCATTAGCTCATTCGAGAAACGTGAGAAACTTCAGCATCCTGAGAAACCTGAGTAACCTTTACATCAGCTTTCCCGTCTGCTAAAGAAAATCTCTATATCCTATATAAATGATAGTATGCAATGGGATGGATAGGGGGGATTTTCTTTTTTATCATAGAGATAGTTTTGGAATGCCTAATGGTTAATAGAAACAATTTGCATTTTCTGACTAATGAGATATGGCTATGAAAATGGAAGGAATACATAGTATACAGTAGTTATATGAATAGAATACTATAAAAATAAGAGACATGTGGTGGTAAAAAAGGAAAGGCTTATTTTGATAGAACGAAATAGATGGTAAATGTCAATAGGGACTATACATAGTATACATGCCTAAATTAACGGCGTCATATTTTGTGTGTTGAAAGAGTGACTTCTGTCTTGTAATATAAGGTGCGACGCTGTAGTAAGAAGAAGTAAAAAATATTTCTTCTTATCATTATCCTACGATGCTCTGCGTATAAGGAGGGAAGAGGTGAAAAAAGGGCACTATTTCAATGGATCATGTATAGATTATGGCTATTATTTATTATTTTCCCATGATCGATTGAACGTAAAGAATTCAAATGGCGTTACAAAGAATTGTTTACTTAGTTTTGAAATTTTATATTACCTAATTACATAGGAAGGTGACTTATGGATCCAGCTATTATCACACTGTGTGTCTTGGCTATTGCTGCATTCCTGTTCATTACCGAACTGATTCCGCTGGCAGTAACCGCTATGGCTGCATGTACCGCACTGGGCATTTTGGGGGTTCTCCCATCCAAGGCTGTATATGCAGGCCTCTCCAACTCCACCGTAGTACTTTTCGGTGGTATGTTTGTTATCGGCGCGGCTATGTTCAAAACTGGCCTCGCAGAAGCTATTGGTGTTGCAGTCGTAAAGAAAGCAGG
>CAKQBK010000094.1 GCA_934216155.1 uncultured Dialister sp. | reverse complement strand
CCCTGAGAACCCTGAGAACCCTGAGAACCCTGAGAACCCTGAGAACCCTGAGAACCCTGAGAACCCTGAGCAACTTTAGCTCATAAGAGATCGTCTCATGTATGACATACTATTATATTTCTATGTGGCTATGGCGATACATTTCATTCACTTTGTCTATTAGCCTCACATATTAATCTAATAAAAAGTGAATAATAGAAAAGTTTTATACCTATGGGGGGTATAGGTATTTCAAGATAAATATCTATATGTGTCTTAAAAATTAGAAATTGAATTAATAAATTTATGGTTGTGAACTATTCGATAAATACAGAGAATATAAATTGACCATTTTCATTTAATACAAAAAATCGCACTTTTAATTGAGAATGATAGTCGGCAATTCATTCATGAAAAATTCATTTTTTTAAAAGGAAGGGCTTGCAAAAGATTAAAGCTATGGTATGATGTTCATGAGAGGAAAATAACACCTTATTGCTCTTTTACTTTCACGTCGTTCATACTTTTATAATAACAACAACAAAACCAATAATAATAACATTTGACACCGACGTGATTGGATTTCCTTTTTGTTTTTTGCTATTGGAGGACCTTTAAATGAGAAACTGTGTATTAATTATTGAACATGACCCAAGTGTGAGCCGCTTCATGCAGCTGAAATTAGAAGAAGAAGGATTTTCTTGCCTGGTGGACAACACTGGCGATTCTGCGGTAGACCTGGCTGGACAGCGTCAGGTGGATCTGATTCTTTTGGATCCCGATGAACCACTGAAAGATGGACATGAAATTCTGGGCGAAGTGAGAGAAATCAGCCCAATTCCGGTGATTTATATTTCTGAAGACAGCAGTGTGGATGCAAAAGTCAATGCCCTCAATGCAGGCGCCGATGACTACATGACCAAGCCATATGCGACCAAAGAATTGATTGCTCGTATTCGTTCCGCTCTTCGTCGTCATGAAGAACCAAAAATTGTAGTAGATCCATCCTTTACCATTGGGGATCTTTCCATTTATCCAGAACGTCATGAAGTGCGTGCTGGGGATGAAGTGGTGGACCTCACAAAGAAAGAATTTGATTTGCTCCTGTTTTTGGCACAGAATAAGAACCGCGTCATGAAGAGGGAAGAAATTCTGGAAAAGGTATGGGGTTATGGCTATGCAGGTAAAACCAATATCGTAGACGTATATGTTCGTTACCTGCGCAGCAAAATCGATGAAAAAGTGGGCAAGAAATATATTCACACTGTCCGTGGTATCGGTTACGTAGCAAGAGACTGATATGATTAAGCAAGTCATTGTAGTAGAGGGAAAATCAGATATTGCTAGAGTAAGCCGAGCTGTAGAAGCGGACATGATTGCCACCGAGGGATTTGCTCTCCGAAAAGAAACGATTGAACAAATCAGACATGCCTATGAAAAAAGAGGCATCATCATTTTGACCGATCCGGATGGCCCGGGAGAACGAATCCGCCAGCGGCTGGCAAAATTATTTCCTAAAGCACTTCATGCCTTTGTACCGAAATCAGAAGCCTCCACAGCGGATGATGTAGGCATCGAAGATGCATCGCCAGAATCGATTAGGAAAGCACTGGGTGTTCTTCGTATTCTGTATCAAGAAGATTCTAATGTATTTTCTGTGAATGATATTTTTGATGCAGGCCTGTCTGGTCGTTCTGATTCAGCAGAACGTAGAGCTAGAATGGGTGCCCTTCTGGGAATTGGTTACGGAAATAGTAAGCAGTTTTTGAAACGGCTGAACCATTTCGGCATTACTCGTGATGAGTGGGAAAAGGCATTGGATGCATGCCGGAAGGAGCCTACATGTTAGATGCAAATTTAGCAGATCGCCAAGTTGTACAGTATGTCATCAAACGATTTGGCATCCATGCCAAACACCGTCTGGGTCAGAATTTTCTGATTCGGCCTGATGTGGTGGCTGCCATAGCGGAGGCAGCAGAACTTTCCGAGGGAACACCGGTTATGGAAATCGGTGCCGGTATCGGTACTTTGACACAAGCTTTGGCAGAAACAGGAGCAGATGTGACTGCTTTTGAGTTGGACCAGAGCTTGAAACGGGTCTTGGACCATACCTTGGAACATTACAAAAATATTCATATCATTTATGAAGATGTGCTGAAAGCAAATTTGAAAACCATTTTGGGAGATAAGGAATGGCACTGTGCGGCCAACTTGCCGTACTATGTGACTACCCCAATTCTTCTGACGTTGATTCAATCTGGACTTCCCATTTCTCTGTTTGTTTTCATGATGCAAAAAGAAGTGGCGGATCGTATTTTGGCAGAGCCGGGTTCCAAAGATTACGGGGCACTGACCCTGGCGGTACAATTTGATTGCACCGCAGAACGGGTTCTCGACATCCCGCCGACTGCTTTCATTCCGCGGCCACAGGTAACCTCTACGGTTCTTAAAATCAAGCGTAGAGAAAAAACGGCCGTGGATGTGAAAGATCGCAAACTGTTCTTCAGCTTGGTGAAAATGGGTTTTGGACAGCGGCGCAAAGTATTTACCAACGCCATGAAAGCTGGCGGCATTGCAGCCGATGATGTGAAAACCATTCTGGAAAAAGCAGAAATTGATGGCAGTCGCCGAGGGGAAACATTCTCTATGGAAGAATATGGCCGCTTAGCGGATGCATGGTATGAGATTATACATAAGTAAGAAAGTAGGCAGGGGAGACCTTGCCTACTTTTTTAGGTTATTATTCTGCTGACTTCTGTGCTAATCATGGCACTTGGCTCGCTAACATCAAGGTTATAAAAGGTTATGTTCTTCCCATAACCTTGCTTTTCTCATAACCCTCTAAATAACCCTTTTTAACCTGGCGATAGGTGGTATAAAAGGTATGTTTGAAATAGAAGTCAGTAGAATAATAACCTTTATAACTTTGCGGTACTATATCATTTTGATGTGCTGCTATCCATCCCAAATGATTTTTCCCCTTGCAAACTCTAACGCAAGTGGCTATAATAGGAACAACGCAGGGAAAGAGAAAATCTTTTTCAGATGTCTTTCAGAGACAGGGTGGTTGGTGAGAACCCTGGCAGAAGAGAAAGTTTCCACTCAGGAGCGGCCGGTGAAGAATCGGACGGTTGGTAACCGATACGAACTATAGAGCTGGCTTAAGCAATTTGGGTGGCACCGCGATGACTTCGTCCCATGGAGGGATGGAGTTTTTTTATTTGCTTATTTTGTTGGTAGTTGTTGGTTGTTAGTTGTTTGGATATTTTTCTAAGGAAACACTGATTTAATCATGGCTTCCTTAACAACTGCCAACCAACAACCATCAACAATTATTTCAAAGGAGAGATACCTATGTTAGACATGAAATTTATCAGAGATCATGCAGAAGAAGTAAAAACCAATCTGCAGAATCGTCACAATCCATTCGATTTGGATGAAGTGCTGGCACTGGATGAAAAGAGAAGAGAACTTTTGCAGCAGACCGAAGCACTGAAGAGCGAAAAGAATGCGGAATCCAAGAAAATTGCCCAGGCTAAGAAAAATGGTGAAGATGCAGCAGATGCTATCGCTGCTATGCGTGAAGTGGGCAAGAAGATCGCTGATATTGATAAAGAACTGAATGAAGTAGAAACCAAACTGAATGAACTGCTTCTTCACATCCCGAATATGTGCGATAAGTCTGTGCCGGTAGGCAAAGATGACAGCGAAAACCCGGAAGTTCGTAAATGGGGCGAAATCCCGACATTTGATTTCCCAATCAAAGCACATTATGAACTGGGGGATACCCTTGGCATCCTGGATGCTGAAAGAGCGGGTAAAGTATCCGGTGCGCGTTTCTATTTCTATCTGTCCCAGGCAGCTCGTTTGGAAAGAGCAGTTTATAACTTCATGCTTGATGTACACACCCAGCAGAATGACTACACCGAAGTGATTCCGCCGTACATCATCAATGGCAAATCCATGCAGGGCACTGGCCAGCTTCCAAAATTTGCTGATGATATGTACAAAGTAGAAGGGGAAAGCATGTACATGACCCCAACCGCAGAAGTACCGCTGACCAACTATTTCTCTGGAGAAATTTTGGATGCCAATATTCTTCCGGTTCATCTGACTGCTTTGACCCCATGCTTCCGTAAAGAAGCTGGTTCTGCTGGTAAAGATACCCGCGGCCTCATTCGTCAGCACCAGTTCCACAAAGTAGAAATGGTGAAATATTGTAAACCAGAAGACAGCTGGGATGAATTGGAATCCTTGACTGCAGAAGCAGAAAAGATTCTGCAGCTCCTGAAGATTCCGTACCATGTAGTATGCCTCTGCACCGGTGATATTGGCTTCTCCTCTGCCAAGACCTATGATATCGAAGTATGGATGCCAGCCCAGAATAAATATAGAGAAATTTCTTCCTGCTCCAACTGCCTCGACTTCCAGGCTCGCCGCGCTAACATTCGTTTCCGTCGTACACCAGGCGCTAAACCAGAGTTCGTTCATACCCTGAACGGATCTGGTCTGGCAGTAGGCAGAACCGTAGCAGCCATTATGGAAAACTATCAGCAGGCAGATGGCACCATTCGCGTGCCGGACGCTTTGGTTCCATACATGAATGGCGTAACCGTTATCGGTAAAAGAGAAGGCTTCAAGAGCTCTAAACCTGCTGATAAAGAATAATATATAGGTGACTGGTAGATTCGTGACTAGTGACTAGGAAATAAAACGGCATGTAGATTTTGGGATCTGCATGCTGTTTTTTATATTGGTGATTTGTATCTAGGGAAACGCTGATTTAATCAAAGAGTTTGAAATTATATGAATTTTTATCCAAAACGTCGTCAAGAAAATCCTTAAATAGCTCGCCATTCGCGAATTTTCTTTCCTTATTTTGAATAAAAATTCAAGAATAATTTCAAACCATGATTAAATCGGTGTTTCCCTAGTGACTAGGCTCTAGAAATTGGTTTTTTATGGCGGTATTTGCACTAGCGGTAACCCTTGGTGATGTAGGCGATTTACGAAAGCGGCTTGTCTAACAACTCTTCTTCATCGGCCTATCCCCGGCTCGCAAGCGAACCTGCCCCTTCCTGAGGAAGGGGCTCTTAGGGGACTGTGGTGGTGACGTGGCTTGAGAAATATGGAAGTGAAGCGTGCATATGAAGGTTCTGTAGCGATGGTATGGATAGTGGAACGTGGAGATGAGGTGTGTATGCAAAGGTTCTGTAGCGATGATGTGATAAGTGAATCATAGTGATGCATTGGATATCAAAAGGTTCTGGCTCC
>CAKQBK010000093.1 GCA_934216155.1 uncultured Dialister sp. | reverse complement strand
TAGGTTGCTTCTAAATTTTGTGCAACCTACCATCACTCCTAACTCCTCATTCCTCACTCCTAACTTTACAAGCGATTTCATTTATATGTGATGATAACGAATTTTCTACTACAAAAAAGCAGAAAAGCAAATCTGAAAGTAAGGAACTCTCATTTCTCTGACGACTAGTTCTGGGCCACCTCTGCGTGAGTAAGACATACTGTCCGGAAACGTCATGTTCTCGACCAGGCGCCTGATTCATTGGATGAGACTACTTCAGAAAAGGAAATGCTTTTCTGCCTTTTTTTTGCGTGGGAGAGATGGTCATGTATGGTATGTCATTAAGTTTAGGATTTGCGTTGGTAGGTATGATTCCGTTAGTGATGACAGGTTGCTCAAGTTTCGAAGGACCCTCAGGTTGCTCAGGTCCTTCGAATGTGCCAATAGATGCTAGCGTTATTAGCATATTCTAGAAACGTGAGAAACTTTAGAAACGTGAGCAATCTGAGTAACCTATAATTTCTAGCGGAATCATACCTGTTGATGCAAATCCTTAACTTAACTGCATTGTAGTCATGTTGAAAAAGAGTGTGTGCTGAAATATTTTTGATTTCAGCACACACTCTTTTTCTTTTTTATTTCTTTGATGGGATGGTTGGCTTTTGCCCTAAATGTAATTCTACAATTCTTCTGGGGCGTCCGCGTTGCATGGGGGAGGTGGTTCCTATTTCTTTACAACAACCACAATCCATGAGTTTTAGAATGATTCGGTTCATGGTTCGATTACGAATGCCACAGGCATCGGCCAGTTCTGCGGCGGTAAAGGTATTTCTATGTTCCATGGAGCTGAGCTGCGAAATGGCTTTCAGATGTTGATAATTTACATTAATCGTTTTGGCTAGTTCAAACAGGTGCTTATCTGATTCTTTTAGCGGTGCGGTGGTGCCGCTATGGATAGGGCCTATCAGGCTTTCACGATCTCCTAGGAAGAATGCACAGTTTCCACCATTCTTTTCTGCAAATTGGAGTGCTTTCTGTGAACGAATTTTGGCTTCCAGGATAATATCACTGGTTCCCAAACCCACAGATATGGTGAGACTGGTACATTCAGAGATTCTGTGAAGTAGAGCTAATCGAGTATATTGATGGGTCAGTGCCTTTAATGCGTTATTGGTTGTAATGATGACAAAGGTATCATCTCCTGTACGGAAACAAGCTCCTTTCAGTTTAAAACAGAATTCATTAATTAGGTTGTTGGCGGTAACAAATCCTTTTTCATATTGAGGGAAAGATTTGACACTTAAACTAACAGGATCTGGTAAATCAATTCGAATGGTAATGATGGTTACCTGGTCATCTCCGTTTTTTACCATTTCTGCTGAGGTAATAACATCCTGTACAGTATGTCTGACGTCTTCAAAAGAAGGCATCATGTAATATACGGGAATATGATGCTGCTTAAGAATTTCGTATGTGCCAATAAAGATAGTAGCGCAATAGGAAGCTCCAGTTTTCCTATATTCTTCCATCATCATATCGGCATTCTTTTTCATATATTCATCACCGTTGAATGTGCCGTAATTGATATAAGAAACATAGGAGATGGAACTGGAGTCAATCGAAATACCGGCTTCATCCAGAGCATGACGAAAGTATTCTTTGTTTGCATAATCGGTGACAAATCTTGGGGGATATCCTTTGAGGGATGCCATGGCTAAGATTTTTAGAAAGGCTGATGTTGACCGTGGGATACTATACCACGGAACAATAGGCTCTGTTTTCGTTTCTGCCCATCGTCTTGCTGTATCTCCCCCAAAAAGGAAATAGTCACATTTATATTGATTGCCTTCTAATACACGCGGTAATTCCATAACGCTATTATAAACAAAAGGAATGAATTGAATATCTGGAAAATCCTGACATATTCGTTTCATTGTTTCTTTTATCCATATTTCTGCACCAACAAGACCAATTCGCATTCGGCTCATCTCCATGAAATTGTAATATGAAACGTTTTTTATATTATACAGTTTCCAGAATAATGTGAAATGGTCTCTAAATTTAAAGTCAATATAATGTCCTTTTATGGTCAAATAAAGCGCTTTAATATATTGCCAAGTTCATATTTTCTGAGTGATAGTAATGGGGCTGTCTAAGACCATCCATCGTTTGAGATGGTAAGCTTTAGGCGCTTTTTTCATATCTATCAAGTGCAGATGCAGAAGTATAGGAGGAACATTATGAATAAGACTTTAAAAGAATTATTCGAACAGGCTGAAAGTTTGAAACCAGAAATGATGAAAACCTGGGCATTTTTGGTCAACCGGGATTGCGGTTCTGAAGACAAGGAAGGAGTAGATAAGGTAGGGCAGGATATTAAAGCTTTCTTGGAACCTCTTGGATTTAAAGTACGTTTTCATGAATATGAAAAAGCTGGCAATATGCTGGTAGCTGAATATGGCGATATGTCTAAGCCTTTTGTTGTATTGACCGGACATATGGATACCGTATTCCACAGAGGGGATTCTGCTGCTAGACCATTTACTGTAAAAGATGGCATTGTTACAGGTCCTGGCTGCCTGGATATGAAGGGCGGCATCACCATTATGCTCTATACAATTAAATCTTTAATTGAAGCTGGTTATGATAAATATCCGCTGAAGATTGTATTGGCAGGGGATGAAGAAGTCGGCCATGGACAGTCTGATGCAGGTGATGACTATCTGAAAGAAGTAGATGGTGCTTTGATGGGCTTCAACATGGAAACCAGCTATATGAATAATGGTGTCGTTGTAGAACGCAAAGGTGCTGTTCGTTATCACTGGGATTTCTATGGTGTTGGTGCTCATTCCGGTAACAATCCACAGGATGGCAGAAGTGCTGTACAGGAAATGTGCCACAAGGCTATTGATATGGAAAAACTGACCGATTTTGAAGAAGGTACTACTGTCAATGTAGGTGTCGTATCTGGTGGTACTGTACCAAATGCTATTCCTGATCATGCAGAATGCACGGTGGATGTTCGTTACAAAACGCAGAGCGGATTAAACCGAATTATAAAGGGATTTGAAGAAATTGCTAAAAAACAGTACATTCCAGATACTAAAACAGTTGCTGTACTGACAACGCAGATTGAAGCTATGGAAAGATTGGATTCGACCATGAAACTTTTTGATAGAGCCAATGCCATTGTAAAAGCAAATGGATTGAGAGAACTGAAGGCTATTGCAGTTGGTGGTGGTAGTGACTCTGCTTACCTGACCAAGGCTGGGGTTCCTTGCCTTTGCGCCATGGGTGTTCGCGGCGAATTTAATCACACCGTTAGAGAATATGCAGAAGAAGCCTCTTTGGTAGATCGCATGAAGGTTCTTCTGGCTCTGCTGGTAGAACTGTAATTTTAGATCTGCAGATATGAATATTTGTTGAGAGTGTGTAGGAGATTAGTATGGAAGACAACAAGGATTATAAAGTAAGCTGGAAAGGCTGGGTATCTCTGTTCTTTCTGATTGTTCTGTTCTCTGGAACCATGGGAGCACAGGAAGGATGGCTTAAAGCATTTGATTTGAATTCTTTGGTAGGTGCCTTTGGTAAGGCTGAAGGAGCTAAGGTAGCCTTTATTGGTACCGGTGGCTTCGGGGCTAAAGAAGGTATGCTTGTTGGTTTATCTTTAATTCCAACCGTTATGGTGGCACAGGGATTACTTGATGTATGTGAAAGTTATGGGGCCATTAAAGCAGCTGCTAAATTATTCCAGCCGATTTTGAAGCCATTATTGGGGATTCCTGGTGTAGCTGGTTTGGCCTTTGTATCCAGCTTTACCAGTTCGGATGTGGGTGCTTTTATCACTAAGGATATGTTTGAAAGTGGCTTAATCAATGATGATGAAAGAACTGTATTTGCAGCTTATCAGTATGCGGGCTCTGGTACGGTCAATAATACCATCGCTGCGGGTGCTGCATTAGTTCCTATTTCTGTATTACCAGTTGGTGCCATTATTGGTCTGATTGTTATTGTTAAGATTCTTGGCGCTAATTTTGTACGTATATATCTGAAGTTTTATCACAAGAGACATCCGGAAGGAGGTAACCTCTAATGGCAGCAGCACAGGCAGTAAAAGAAAAGAAGAAGTTATCTGCACCAGAACTGTTTATGCAGGGTGCTAAAAAGGGGTTTTACATCGGTGTTGAATTAATCACACCGGCTATGGTTATGGCCTATGTCCTTCTGGCATTTCTTAAATATTTGGGTATTATGCCAATTATTGGTGAAGTTCTTGGACCGGTTATGGGGATTTTCGGGTTGCCAGGGGAGGCATCCCTGGCCTTACTGGCTGCTTTCTTTGCTAAAGCAGCTGGTGCAGCTACGGCAGCTTCTCTCTATGCTGCTGGGACTATTACTGCAGCGCAGGCAACGATTCTGTTCCCCGCTTGTATTACCATGGGGACTTTGATCGGGCACTTTGCTCGTGTAGTCATGGTATGCCAGGTACGTTCCTTGTATTACCCAGTTATGTTCTTGACACCAATTATTGATGCGGTAGTTGTTATGTGGCTCACAAGAGCTGTATTGTTCTTCTGCGGGATTGCATAGTTTGATTTTATAAGAAAACACTGATTTAATCATTTCAAACCATGATTAAATCAGTGCTTTCTTATTTTTTATTGAAATGTTCCGAATGGAGAAGATGAGTCTACTATATTGATGGAGAGGGAAAAAGAAATCTTTCCGGAATACCAAACCCAGTCATTGCTATCCAGAAGTACGAACCTTAAGGACTGGACAGGAAAGAATGGGTACGGTATAAATTTAAGATTTCTAATTCTCTATCTCAGCCAATCAGCGGGCCCGCAGAGAAGCTGCCAATGAAATAACTACATAAAGAAGCATGGAAGTCCCATTTAGTGCCAATTCCTGATGTTCAGGCTGCTACGACCAAACCTAGAGCTAGTATATCCTTCGGGGTGTATGAAAAGCGCTGTTGCCGATTAGCGGTGGTCATCATTATGGCTATCAAGGGAGAGCCATGCTTCTTTATGGTGCATGTAATGGTCTCTCACGTTTTTTTGAATGTGTCAATAGCGGTATCATCTCATTTGGGGAACCTGAGAAACTTTTTCGCCAAAGAAATCATCCTATGTTTCGCTTAATCTGATTGCATTGATGGAGAAATTTCATTATGTACTTTTTCATCAGCTTAGTGTAAAATTTTACTCGGTAAGAGAGACCGGGGACATTTTCTTGAAATGCAATCAAAAAGGAAGAGCCCCCTTTGACTGAAAATGTTATAATTTTCATACGCAAAAA
>CAKQBK010000092.1 GCA_934216155.1 uncultured Dialister sp. | reverse complement strand
ATTCTTTTTTCATGGTTAAAACATGAAATTCATTAAATTCTAATCTATTCGTTTACACAAAATATTTTACACTGTCGATTTTGTTATTTCATGACTTTTTCCATCAAATCCTGAAAACTATCTACTACACTATACTTTACCGTATCATTACTAATCGCCGCAAAATGCTTCGTAGCACATTCGGTTTTCGCATCTTCTATCTTTCTGAGCTCCAAAGAGGACACATTTCCCTTCGTTTCTGCCACGAAGTAAATATGCTTGACATCTCCATCATGAAAGGCAATGGCCCAATCGGGATTATACTTACCTACAGGCGTAGAAATAAAGAATCCACTGGGGAGTTTCACATAGACAGCCACTTCTTGACTGGTGTCTAATTTTTCCGCAAATTTCTTTTCATTATCCGAATCATACACCACATGGCTATACAAACTCTTCTTGGCGCGGAATGCATCTATATCCAGACGTCCTCGCTTTTCACCCTCAAAGAAAATATCCGTGCTATAACTATCTTCCAGTGCACGATAGGTGATATGGTCAATCACTTCATTGGCCTTCTGCTCATTGATGATCTGTGCTACTCGAATGATGAATGCTTCTGGATTATTCTTGAACATATCAAAAGTCGTTTTGCTGATTTTCTGTAAAATGGAAATAATATCACGCCGAGTCAGGCCTGTTTCACTTACCAATTTTCCTACCAGGTCATACTTGATGTTGCGACTGGCCGCCAATTGAATTTCATGACTGCTACTATGCTGCACTTCACGGAAAGCGGTACCAGATAAAAGGCTATCTTTGGAATCAATCTTTTCCATTTCCCCTTGGCTCACTACATAGCGTACCGCTGGAACATTGAGAGATTTGTCTAAAGCAGCTACTGCATTATCTATCAGCTGCTTGCTGTTAAAAGAAACCTCGTAGACTGTCTTTTCATGAATCCGGTTCCAAAGGGTTTTAAACTCCTTTTGTTCCAACTTATCAGCTTGTACTTTGACCGTCACATTATCACTTCTTGCATTCTCTGGTTTTATTTCTCCAGCATTATAAACACGATTCAGCAAATTGACTAGTGCTTCTGATTCACCATGCAAGGACTCTGGCATCTTTACTGCATGCTGCTTCTTATCTTCCAGATACTTTTCCGTCAAATGACCATCTGAATCTACATATTCATTTTGAATCATCACACGATAAATATCTGCTGCTTCTTTCGAGTTCAATACATGGGTACTTCCATCTTTCAGAGTGATGCTCTTCCCAATGAAAAATAGCTGGTCCACCACCTGTGGCCTATCACTGACCGCTTCCGCCATTTCACTCTGGAGCCCTTTGGCAAAGGACTCGTAGCTTTCACTGGCGATGACGGTGAGGGTATTCACATCCTGCACTCGTTCTTCTCCGACACGCTCCGCATCCATACGGTTCCCATCCTGGTCCACACAAAGACGCATCCCGCGCCCCACTTCCTGCCGTTTCCGCGTTTCGCTGCTGCTGTTCTTTAGTGTGCAAATCTGGAACACATTGGGATTGTCCCACCCTTCGCGAAGAGCGGAGTGAGAAAAAATAAACAGCACCGGCTCCGCAAAGGAAAGAAGTCGCTCTTTGTCTTTCATAATGAGATCATAGGCATCTACATCATCGGAAGTTTGCTCTTTCTTATTGATTTTGCCGTTAATGAGTTTTCCCTTTTTATCGATAGAGAAATAACCCGTATGGGTTTGTTCTACTGGAATGTTGTACAAATATGTCTCATAGTCCCGATCTGACGGGTCGAGGGTCCCTTGGTAATGGCCCAAGATATCTTGATATTCTTCTTCAAAGATATCCGCAAATTCTCCATTGACCGGCTGACCATTTTCATCATACTTTCGATAGTGAGCCACTTCATCAATGAAGAAAAGAGAAAGTACTTTGATTCCCTCCCGATAGAGCTGCCGTTCTCGTTCCAAATGAGACAGGATAGTTTCTCGGATTTGAAGCCGCCGGAGTTCTTTTTCACTGATACTGCCATGTACCTCTCCTACGGTCAACTTCAAACCATTCAGAAATTCCACCGTATTGTCTCTGCCATCAATGGATTTAACAATGAAATTATCCTTATACTCCTCTAGCTTTCCTGAGTACTCATAAAGATTATCTCCATAATGAATGATTCGACTTTTCTTCTTGACCCCATTTTTCATTTTCACGTCAAAAGAAATAGTGGCTGTAGGATTGTCTTTCGATAAATTGATGCTCTCCACATACACATAACTTTCTGTGGCGGTACTTCCCGTGGCAGAAATTCCCTTCACAGAAATCTTCTTCACAATTTTTCGATTGTACGCATCTAGGGCGTCCAGACGATAAATCAAATTGTATCGTTCTTTTGGCGTCGCTGAGTAGCGCAGTGTAAATAGAGGATGGAAATCTTTCAAATGTTCCTTTGTCTTTTTCCCTTCCACTGACTGTGGTTCATCGATAATCACAATGGGATGAGTGGCTGCAATCACATCAATAGGACGCCGACTATTAAAATCATCTGGAGTGGTATAAATACGTCTGGCATCTTTTCCTGTCGCATTGAATGCTTGTGCATTGATAATCATCACATAAATATCTTTGCTAGATGCAAATTTTTGCAATTTAAAAAGTTGCTTAGAATTATAGATAAAGAAACGCAGTGATTTCCCATATATATTTTTAAAATATTCCTGGGTACTTTGGAAAGATTTATACACTCCTTCGCGAATGGCAATGCCGGGTACCACCACGATGAACTTACTCCAACCATATCGCTTATTCAGTTCAAACATGGTCTTGGTATAAGTAAATGTCTTTCCTGTGCCGGTCTCCATTTCTACAGTCAGATTGTATTTCCCATTCAAAGAAGCGGACGGTTCGATAAGGTATTTCCGCTGGATATCCTGGATATGGTGAAGAATCATCTCACTGGTGAGAGCCGGCGAAATAGGGACATTGCGCCACCCTTTCGTATCCGTATCAAACCCCTCTCTCAAGACGGTCTGATACAACTCTCCTTGGTCAATTAAGTATAATCCATCGTCCCCCGTGGCTCTGGTCTGTCCCGAAAATACATCACATACCGCCTGGGCTGCTTCAGTCTGAAACGACTGCTCTTTATAAATGAATCGCATAGCAGCCTCCTTATATGACCTTGATGGTGGTATCTGGCGAAAGCAATTTGAAAACTTCTGTCACATTGATTTTCGCTGGACTATCTTGGAAACAAGAATCTCGGAAAACCACTCGATGCGGCTGCTTTCTTGCCATGGCATAGAACACTGCTTCTGGGATATTCTCATCAAAGCACGCCAGTAAATCCCCATCTCCATAGTTATGAATGGTACAGCCCTCTATGGTTTCGCTAGTATACTTCTCAGACAGTGACACCCCCCAATCTACAATACAGCCGAAAAGCAGATCCAAACTGCTTCGGTCTTCCTTGATATTAGATGCCATATCAGAGAGGGATTCCTGGGTAAATTCTTCTGCACTGTAGTACACATCCTTCATATTGGACTCATCCACTTTGAATACCCGGAATCCCACATCCAAATCCTGGGTAGTCAAAGGATTGTCAGCTTTAATTTTCTCACCAGCCCGGCGAATACGCTCTTCCCCAATATCACAAATGGTTTTATACCCAAGTTGAAATGCTACAGAATTATTTTTACATATTTCTGGTAATTGAATCATTATAAATTTACAACCATTCGCTTTAAGCATATTTTGTAGCATAGTTGCATGTGCAGTCGTCGCAGATCCAGAGAAAAAATCTAAAATTATATCCTGTTCATCTGTACCTATTTCAATTAACCGTTTTACTAGATTAACTGGCTTAGGAAAATCAAAAACATTTCCATCCATTAATGATTGAATTTCTTTGGTTCCTTTATTAGAAATAATCTCCGTATCCATCCAAACTGTTTTTGGCTCTTGTACGGTTTTTCTATACTTTTGAAAAACTCTAATAATTCCATCAGAACCTTTTCGAGCGGCTAAATTATAAATTTCTTTTTTAGCCTTTTCTATTCCCCATCGCCAAACGCTTTCATTTCCATTAATCGTTATAGGATATACCTCACTCCAACCTTCATGATACTCTGTATCTAACTCTAATAACTCATTTTCAGTTCTCGTATTAACAAAAAATGGATATCTCAAATTGGGACGATTCTTAGAATTAAACGCCCTTGCATTTTGATTTCTCAATTCTTTTAAATTAAATCCGCCTAATTTATCATTATATCCAAAATGAAGCCCCTCAACTTCAAGTGCATTTAAAGAAAGAACCTCTTGATTTTTGGCATAAACAAGTATATATTCATGAGTCTTAGCAAAAAATCCATATCTTCTGCCCTCAGTTTTTACTATGATAGTTAATGTTGTAACATAATTATTTCCACCAAAAACCTCATCACAAATTTTTTTCAAATTACTGACTTCATGATCATCGATTGAAATAAAGATGACTCCATTTTCTTTTAACAAGTTCCTAGCTAGGACAAGACGAGAAAATATCATAGAACACCAATCAGAATGAAACCGGCCATTGGTCTCTGGATTCTGCACTAATTTATTTT
This sequence comes from uncultured Dialister sp., assembly GCA_934216155.1. Lineage (GTDB taxonomy): Bacteria > Bacillota > Negativicutes > Veillonellales > Dialisteraceae > Dialister. The sequence continues at coordinate 1,169 of CAKQBK010000092.1, read as the reverse complement.
CTTCTTCATCAAATAATCCTTGCTCTTGTTGATATTCTTCCTTATCTTTTGAAAAATCATCCTTATAAATAAAATCACTGCCTGTATTATAGGGCGGATCGATGTAAATCATCTTCACCTTGCCAAGGTAAGACTCCTGCAACAGCTTCAGTGCTTCCAGGTTATCGCCCTCGATGTAGATATTCTCCGTAGTATCCCAATTTTTACTTTTTTCTTTGCACGGACGCAAAGTTTTCCGGATTGGCTTATTGGCTTCTACGATGGCTTTTTCTTCCCCACCCAGTTAAATTCATAGGCTTCTCCACCATCAATCATATCAGGGGATAACAGCTGTTTTAAAATTTTAAAATTAACTCCTTGGGTTACCCCCCCATTTTTGTCAACCTCGGTGGCGCATTGAGGGAAAAGTTCCAACAGTTTCTTGATATTTTCCGCTGTGCCATCAGGGGTTTCCATTTTCATTTTATCCATTTATAAAGCCTCCTGCTATTTTTTGATTTTTATATATTATTCACGCAATTTCACTCATCGTTGAAACGCCAAATTTTCACTGCTTTTCAGATATCCCTATAGCCGAAATAGATGATTAATAAATGAAGCAACAATTTTGTTTTTTAGCTGCTTTTTAATTACCGATAGACGTGCATAGAAAAACAAGCAGCCACACTGGAAACGCGGTTGCCTGCCTTGATTTTCTGAATGAGATCCTCTTTCAGCGCGTACTGAACATTATCGATAAATTGCTGCATCGTTCCCCCCATCTTTCTTTTGTAGTCTACTTACCCATATTATGTATAATAGTAATACAAAAGCATAAAAAAAGCCACGAAATATTGCTTATATAGCAACATTTCGTGGCTTCCCACGCAAAAAGACAGAAAAGCATCTCCTTTTCCGAAGTAGTCTCATCCAATGAATCAGGCGCCTGGTCGAGAACGTGACGTTTCCAGACAGGGGACCCCGAAGGGGCTGTCTTACTCCCGCAGAGGTGGCCCAGAACTAGTCGTCAGAGCAATGAGAGTTCCTTACTTTCAGATTTGCTTTTCTGTCTTTTTTGATAGTAGAGAATTCGTTATCATCACATATAAATGGAATCGCTTGTAAAGTTAGGAGTGAGGAATGAGGAGTTAGGAGTGATGGTAGGTTGCACAAAATTTAGAAGCAACCTA
>CAKQBK010000091.1 GCA_934216155.1 uncultured Dialister sp. | reverse complement strand
TATAATTCGTGCGCCGCCACCTTCATTCCTCATTCCTCATTTCTAATTCCTCATTGCATTTTCCCCCTCTATCTATAAAAACGGAAATTTGACGAAAAAAACGAACATTCCATTCATTAGAATTTGATTATTTTGATTTTGTTGTTGGTTGTTGGTTGATAGTTGTTGGTTTACGATCCGAGTTCGTATAGTACAATTCGTACAAATACAAAACCTAATTGGTTTAAGGTTTAGGGTTTAAGGACTAGCATATAAACCTTAAACCCCAAACCATTGCATCTTTCATCTCAGCAAGTTGTCACCAGAAGTACTCGGCAGGTAAACCAACCATCAACCAACAACATTTCCCACCATAACAAAAAGAGACTCCATGACTTGTATCACAGAATCTCTTTCTAGGGAAACACTGATTTAATCATGGTTTGAAATTATTCTTGAATTTTTATTCAAAGCAAGGAAAGAAAATCCGCGAATAGCGAGCTATTTAAGGATTTTCTTGACGACGTTTTGGATAAAAATTCATATAATTTCAAACTCTTTGATTAAATCAGCGTTTCCCTAGCCAATCTATTATTTCCCCAAAGCTTGCAACGCTTTCACTGCCCACTGGGAATTGATCACCACTTCGCCACCGGTGAGATGGTTCAAGTTGTCCCCCAAGTTCCGTTTCACCCGTTCATACATAGGACGTTCAAAAGCGTAGGCGGCTACTACATTTCCTTTTTCACTGAATCGGAAATAGTGATTTCCATCGCTCCCTCTATCAAAGAGTACCGTGTCCACCGAAAGTTCTGGTTTATGCTGGTGAAGAGATACGAAGGCCAGTGCTTTCAATATTTCTATGATGCGATCATCCAGACCATCATCAAGAATCATCAGTTTTTCCAGTACATCCGCCCGAGACGTCACCACCCGGCGGGTCCAGGCAGAAATTTTATCCCAATCCACCATGGGGTCGTGGCCAGTCATCATGGCATAGCCTTTTTTGTAATCTTCTTCATTGGCTGCATAGTACATGAGGAAATTCTTTTCTCTTTCTTTGTAGAGAAAGGAATAGTCATAATGGGTTTCCCATCCGCAATGGGGGCATTTCCCCAGGAAGGCATCCCCGGTTCTAACCTTTTCCGCCCACATCACATCGTCTTTGGTATCGATGGCAGAATAGGTGGTAAATGCAAATGTGCCGTGGCACTGGGGACATTGAATTGATAAGTTTGCCATAATATTGTTCCTTTGCCTTGCAATACTTTAAAGTTAGGAGTTAGGAATTAGGAGTGAAGGAAGGGGCCCACAATTCATATAGGGCCCCAATACCCCTTTTATATAAAATAGGCAGTTAACCGTTAGCAGTAGGCAGTTGCTGCGTACTGCCTACTGCTAACTGGCTATAAACATCGGCGAGCATATAAAAGGGACTCGGTGCTTTATGAAATACTATCGTATAAGAGCAATACAAAGGCTCGCCGGCCTTCACTCCTCATTCCTCACTCCTCACTATTATATGCCTCACTTTTATTTAAATGTCAGTATTTCATCTATCGTCTTCCGTTCCGCTGCCGCCGGAATGACTGCCGGATAGCCCATGGCGATGAGGCAAGCCACGTCGTATTCTTCTGGCAGGGATAGGATTTGTTTCACTTTCTTTTCATCGTACCGGCCCATGATGAGGGTTCCCAGTTTCATAGCCCGGGCAGCCAGGCAGAAATGGGCCGCTGCCACGCCGGCATCGAAGGATTGCCAATGGGATCCTTTTTCCGTGGATGGACTGCCGTCTGGTTCATAGCCAGAAATTCCTTTGACTACGCAAAGTACAATCAGTGCCGGTGCGTCATCGATGTATTCCTGGTTCCAAGGAAATCCGCCGGTACATTCCATAGCCAGACGGTGTTTAATTTCTTTGTCCATGACCGCCACATAGCGCACTGGCTGCCCATTTTCCCAGCTCGACGCCATCTGCGCCATAGAAACCACATTCTCTACCTGGCTTTTCTTCAGCGGTGTATCCATATATTCCCGAATGCTTCGACGGGAAATCAAACATTTCACTGCATCCAATGGTATGCCTCCTTTCAAGTTAGTAGCTGGTGACTCGTGACTGGTGACTAGGGAATTCATTTACACGTCATCATTCACCAGCTCCTCATTCATAGCAAATATTTCTAATCTTTATTCTATCACAAATAGGCATGGTTGTTGGTTGCTTGTTGTTAGTTGTTTGGTTTACGTACCGAGTTCTTTGTTGACAACTTGCCTAGACGAAAGAGGCATTGGTTTATGGTTTAAGGTTTGAATGATAAACCCTAAACCTTAAACCAATGAGGATTTATTTTTTGTACAAAATGTGCTATACGAACCCGGAGCATAAACCAACAACCAACAACTAACAACAAAAGAAAAATCCCTACAAGCCACTACTGACTCATAGGGATTCATGTTACTATCAACTGTCTACTGCAAACCGCTAACCATTACTGAATTCTTTCCAAAATAGCATCGGTCATGCCTTTGCCATTGACTTTCTTCATGCCTTCTTTGTAAATATCGCCGGTGCGGTATCCATCGTCCAAGGCTTTGTTGACAGCGGCTTCGATAGCATCAGCCGCTTTGTCTTCGTTCAAGGAGTAACGGAGAAGCATAGCTGCAGAAAGGATGGTAGCGATCGGGTTCGCAATGCCTTTGCCTGCGATATCCGGTGCAGAGCCGTGAATTGGTTCATAGAGGCTGGTCTGGTCGCCGATGGAGGCAGATGGGAGCATGCCGATAGAACCAGAGAGAACAGCGGCTTCATCGGAGAGGATATCCCCGAAGAGGTTGCCAGTCACTACCACGTCGAAGAAAGATGGATGGATAGCAAACTGCTGGGCGCAGTTATCCACATACATGTGGTCCAGTTTCACATCGCTATAGTCTTCGTCATGAATTTTGATGACCGTCCGTCTCCACAGACGGGAAGTAGCCAGTACGTTAGATTTATCTACGCTGGTTACATGACCGTGGCGTTTTCTAGCTGCTTCCATAGCAAAACGGGTGATACGGTCTACTTCCGGTACGGAGTAGTTTTCCAAATCCCAAGCCCGTTCTGCGCCGTTATGGATTTCAGATTCGCAGCGGTCGCCGAAGTAAATGCCGCCTACCAGTTCACGAACGATCATAATGTCTGTGCCTTTGGCAATTTCCGGTTTCAGGGGAGAATATTCAATCATGGAATCCTGAATCTTCACGGGACGGAGGTTGACATACAGTCCCAGTGCTTTACGCAGTCCCAGGATGGCCTTTTCTGGACGAAGTGCTGGTTCCAGATGGTCCCATTGGTCACCGCCTACGGCACCAAAGAGAATGGCATCGGCTTTTTTGCAGGCATCGATGGTATCCTGCGGAAGCGGTTCCCCTACTTTATCATAGGCAGCACCGCCAGCATCTTTCCATTCATAGGTGAGGCCAATATGGTAAATAGAATCAACTTTTTTCAGAACTTCCACAGCAGCGTCGGTGATTTCTCCCCCGATACCATCGCCAGGAATGACAACGATATGTTTACTCATGTATTTACTCCTTATGTTTCACTTTTCATTTAATCCTGTATAGTCAAAGTGAGGAATTAGGAGTGAGGAGTTAGGAGTGAAGGTAGCGGCACACAATTCATAAAGTGCCGCTCAATTTTTTATATAAAAAGGGGTATTGGGGCGCTTTATGAATTGTGCGCCCCTTCCACCACTCCTCACTCCTAATTCCTCACTCCTCACTTAATTTCAATTGGTAAGCAGGTTACTGCTTCTTTGCTTTTACATAGTTGATCAGTCCGCCTGCTTTAGCAATGTCCTGGATGAATCCCGGAAGCGGCGGGGCCTGGAAGGTATCTCCTGTGGTGATGTTTTCGATTTTCCCTGTATTGAGGTCAATCTTCAGCTGATCCCCTGCATGGATTTTTTCTACATCATCGCCAATTTCCAGAAGCGGCAGGCCTACGTTGATGCCATTTCTATAGAAAATACGAGCAAAGGAAGCGGCAATAACCACCGGTACACCGCTGGCTTTGATAGCTACTGGTGCATGTTCACGGGAAGAACCGCAACCAAAGTTTTTGCCCCCTACCATGATGTCGCCGGCTTTGACTTCTTCTGCGAAGGTGGGGTCGATATCCACCATGCAATGTTTCGCCAATTCCTTCGGGTCGAAGGTGTTCAGATATCTAGCGGGGATAATTACGTCTGTATCGATGTTGTCGCCGTAGCGCCAAACTTTTCCTTCTAATACTGCCATCTTATTTGACCTCCTTCGGTACGGCGATGCGTCCCAGAATAGCACTGGCTGCAGCTACCTGCGGGCCAGCCAGGTAAATTTCAGAATCGGTGGGGCCCATGCGGCCGATGAAGTTTCTATTGGTGGTAGAAACGCATTTTTCTCCTGCTGCCAGGATACCCATGTAACCGCCCAGGCAAGGACCGCAAGTCGGGGTGGACACAGCACAGCCAGCATTGATGAATGTATCAATGTAGCCAGCATGCATAGCCTGGAGATAAATGGTCGGTGTTGCTGGAATGACAATGCAGCGAACCTGCGGATGTACTTTGTGTCCTTCAAAAATACGAGCCGCAATAGCCAGGTCTTCCAGACGACCATTGGTGCAAGAACCGATAACGACCTGGTCGATTTTGATTTCTCCAAAGGTGCCTACTTCTTTGGTATTTTCCGGCAGATGAGGGAAAGAAACGACCGGTTTCATTTTGGACAGGTCGATGGTGACTTCTCTCGCATAATGAGCATCTGCATCGGCTTCTACGATATCCATCGGGCCTTTGAATCGGCCTTCGATATAGGTCTTTGTCTTTTCATCCACTGGGAAAATACCATTCTTGGCGCCTGCTTCGATCGCCATGTTTGCAATGGTGAAACGGTCAGTCATGGACAGAGAATGTACGCCGTCGCCGGTGAATTCCAGAGACTGGTACAGAGCGCCATCGACGCCAATCATACCAATCAGAGTCAGAATCACATCTTTCCCGGTGATGTCTTCCGCTTTATTTCCTACCAGATTGACTTTGATAGCATCCGGTACTTTGAACCAAGCTTCCCCTGTTGCCATAGCAACGCCCAGATCCGTAGAACCTACACCAGTGGAGAAACCACCCAGTGCACCGTAAGTGCAAGTATGGGAATCGGCACCAATGGTGACCATGCCAGGACCTACCAGACCTTTTTCTGGTAAAAGAGCATGTTCGATGCCTACGCGGCCCTGTTCAAAATAATTGACAATCCCATTTTCTCTAGCAAAATCACGAACGATTTTGGCTAGCCCAGCGGACTTGATATCCTTGGCCGGCTGGAAATGGTCCGGAACAAGAACAATCTTATTCTTATCAAAAACCGGACAACCTACTCTTTTAAATTCTGCAATGGAAGGCGGCGCAGTGATATCATTCGCCATGACCAAATCCAGTTTGCAGTTAATCAGATCCCCTGCTTTCACAGAATCGACACCGGCGTGTTTTGCCAGAATCTTCTGTGTCATTGTCATACCCATACTACTTACCTCCTATGTATCTCTTTTGCATTTCCCAATAAAAAAATCCTTCGTCTCTAAGAGACGAAGGATTCGCGGTACCACTCTCATTCATATTTCTAAGAAATATACACTCTGTCTGCTAACGGTCAGTGTCCGGCAAGACCTACTTCATTCAGCCTGCAGCTCAAGGATGAGTTCAAGAACGCTTCCTACCATTTTTCACCACCCAATGGCTCTCTATAAAGAAATCGTATCCCTACTAGTTCCTGTCATTGCTTTTTATTGGATATAAGGATACTGTAGCACAATGCTTAGAAAATTGCAAATCAAATTATAAAGTGGTGTTGTAACGAATTGAGTCAATAGCGATGACTTATAATGGGCCCTATGTCAAGACCACTGAAAAATTTTTTAAGCGTGTTTTTGAATAAATGTATCTTAGGCTAGTTGCTGGGCTTGATTGCATTACCTCATACCTATGTTA
>CAKQBK010000090.1 GCA_934216155.1 uncultured Dialister sp. | reverse complement strand
GAGTCCTGAGCAACCTGAGAAACTTTGTCACAAAAGGAATCACCACATATTTCGCTTAACTTAACAGCATTGCCCTGTCGGGGGAGCTGCCGAAGGCTGAGGGGGAGGCACTGGCGGTATACTTCGCTATGTGCATGATAGGCGTACTTGGGACAGCCCGTTCCTAGCGGGTATGTTGGTGATTTGGTTAGAGATATGTTTCACGTGAAACCAAAATAAAAAGGGGTATAGGGGCGCTTTTTACATTGTGCGCCCCATCCACCACTCCTCACTCCTAATTCCTCACTCCTCACTATTTCCCAATCCCCAATCCCCAGTCACCGAATAATATGTTAAAAGAAGGTAATCCATATGAAATACATCGACTTACATTGTGATACCATCACAGAACTGGCTCTCCATCCGGAGAGAGGAAATTTGGCGAAGAATGATTGTGAAATCGATATTTCCAAATTGCAAAAAGGAAATTGCTTTATCCAGGATTTCGCCATCTGGTATGACCAGAAGAACGAAGAGAAACCTTGGGCGTATTACAAAAAGCTCTTGGCGGTATACCAAAGAGAAATCGCAGCCAATGAAGGAACCCTCCAGCCCATTCTGAAAGCCAGCGACATTGAGGCTTGTGAGGCGGAAGGAAAAATTGGTGCCATGCTTTCCATCGAAGGCGGCGAAGTGATTGGTGGTAGCGTGGATAAATTGAAAGAAGCCTACAACGATGGGGTGCGTCTTATGACCCTCACCTGGAACTACGCCAACGAACTGGCTTTTCCAAACGGCATGGAAGGTCCCGATAAAGGCATTACGGAAACTGGCTGGGAAGTGATCGAAGCGATGAATCATTTGGGGATGATTGTAGATACCAGTCATTTGAATGATGTGGGCACTGAGCAGATTCTGAGAAGTCACGCCCTGCCACCGGTGGCATCTCACTCCGATGCCCGAGCTATTACGGCTCATCAGAGAAATTTGACCGATCCCCTGATTCGTCTCTTCGCAGAAAAGGGCGGACTCATTGGTCTCAATTTCTCGAACCACTTCACCGGTGATAGCAAAATCACCAAAGTGGAAAATATCGTCCGCCACGCCCAGCACATCCGCGATATCGGCGGTGCCAATGTGCTCGCCTTAGGTACTGACTTCGACGGTATCCAACCCACACTGGAAATCGAAGACGCGTCCCAAATGGACAAACTCGCCATGGGCCTCTCCAAAGGCGGTTTCTCCGATGATGAGATTGAAAAACTCTTTTGGCTCAATGCGAAATGGTACTTGAAAGAGCAGTTAGGGAAGTAAGGGAAGGGTATTTATTCTGCAGACTCCGGTTGTGACACTTTTCATTTATAGGGATAGGAAAAAGGGTATTATTCTGCTGATTCCAAATTTCCAAACAAACAGAAATACCGCTATCATCAAGGTTATAAAAGGTTATGCTTTGAAATGTAATAACTCTTTATAACCCTGATGGTAGCGGTATTTTTATTTGTTAGAGTATCGAAATCAGTAGAATAATAACCTTTTTGACAGGCGTATATACATGCTCATTGTTTCTTGTGAAATTAGCAGAACAAATACCCTGTAAGAAAGCCAAAAGCGCCGCGAGTTTTAAAATAGTATAAATGTCAGAAAACGGATAGTGACATGTTTCATGTGAAACGTATCACTATCCGTTTTTGCTAGTTTCCAAATATAAAAAGGGGTATTGGGGCGCTATATAAATTTGATGCGCCCCCTTCCACCACTCCTCACTCCTAACTCCTCACTCCTAACTTATTTCCCCATATATAGTTCATACACCACTTTGATAAAGAAAATGGTCAGCACGAACAGAATCACCGGCTTTACATTTCTAGCGCCGCCTTTTTCAAAGTACAGGGCACCCAGGTAGTTGCCAGCCATGCCGAAGAGGCCTGCGATAATGCCAAGCGGGAAGAGGACTTTGCCATTCAAGAGGAAGATACAAAGAGCGGCGATGTTGGTGGTGGAATTGATTACCTTGGTGACACCATTGGCTCCTTTCAGCGGCAAATGGGCCACGCCGGTCAGAAGGAGCAGCAGGAACGTGCCGGTGCCAGGACCATAGAATCCATCATAGACACCAATGAACAGGGCCATGACCATACTGAGCAAGGTGGTTTTCTTCTGACTGAACGGTTCTTTTTCTGTGACGAGCACATTGCCCCGGGTGAGATACAGACCGGTAGCAGGAAGAACCACCAGCATGAACATCATGAAAATATGAGCATCCATAAGGAGTGCCAGATTGGCTCCTAAGGAAGATCCGGCAAAAGCGCAGACCACGCAGGAAAGAGCCAATTTCCAAGGAATGAATCCACTTCTGGCAAATTTGAACGTAGCCAACACAGTACCCATGGTGGAACTCATCTTGTTGGTGGCAATGGCATTGTGCACCGGAAGACCGGAAATGAGGTAAGCCGGCAAGGAAATGAGTCCGCCGCCGCCGGCGATGGCATCGACAAAACCGGCCAACATGACCAGGGGACAAATGATAGCGTATTGAAGGAAAATATCCATGAGAAACTCCTTTTTTGAATGCAGTTAGAAGTGAGAAGTTAGAAGTGGTGGAGAGGGCGCACAATTCATAAAGCGCCCTGATTTTTATAGGGATTAGGCCATGTGGCGGTTGGTGTCGTGTTTCACGTGAAACGTGACACTAGCGGAAATGTACTAGCGTCTCGTCTCCCCTGTCGGGTAATGCTGTTAAGTTAAGGATTTGCGTTAGTAGGTATGATTCCACTAGTAGTGACAGGTTACTCAAGTTTCTAAGGCTTCTCAGGTTGCTCAGGTTCTCCGAATGTGCCGATAGACGCTAGCGTCATTAGCTCATTCGAGAAACGTGAGAAACCTAAGTAGCCTGAGAAACCTGAGTAACCTTGCATCAGCAGAAATCACCGCATATTTCGCTTAACTTAACAGCATTGCCCTGTCGGGGGAGAATTAAAGAGGGGCTGCACTGGTGGTATACTTCGCTATGAGCATATCAAGCGTGCTCGGTGCTGCCTGCTTCTAACTGCAATTGACAACTTATAAAGTTTCACGGGAAACATGATGTGACACTGGCGATATATTTTGCTATATGCATGACAGGGAACCAGAGTAACCGTCAACCGTTAACTGCCAACTGTTTACTAAATTAATAATGCTAATCATAGCACCGAGGAATATACATTGACAAGAGAGAATTGTTTTCCTAGCGGAATCAGTTCTAGCGGCTACCCTCTTCCTTTGGAAGGGGGGCAGGGGGGATAGCTCGCACTGGCGGGATGGATGACAAAAGACACATGACGTGTAGGCGTCTTGCAAAACCGGCTAGTATAACAACTCTTCTTCGTCGGCCTATCCCCGGCTCGCAAGCGAGCCTGCCCCTTCCTGAGGAAGGGGCTTTGGGGTCGGAAACGGATAGAGTTATGTTTCACGTGAAACATAGTGATAAAAGGTTATTATTCTGCTATGACCTTCTTATGAATCCATCTAATATATCGCCTGGTAAAAGGTTATAAAGGGTATACAAGGTTATGTGATTTTTCGTTACTATCGTAACCCTTTATAACCTTTTGACAGGCTGGATTATCTATTTGTTATACAGAAGGTCGTGGCAGGATAATAACCTTTTATCAAGCGGTGTATTTGTATTGTTGTTCAGAAGAACAAGGCAGCATAATAACCTTTTGACATCACGTTTCCCGTGAAACATGTCTCTAGCGGGTTCTAATCCCTAATCTTCCTATTGCAAATTACTTCCATCTATATACTGCCAACTGGGAGCTAATTATGGTATAATATAAACAATATGATACAGTGCGGGCATTAGCACTTGATTTTCGTAGGGAATAAAGTTTCTGTATTTCAATGAACAGGAACTTTTCTTTTCCTACCAAAGCGGTATGGATGATGGATCCGATGATTTGATTGAAAAAGGAGGAGAATATGGCGGAGGAAGATAAGTTTCGTGGAGCACTGCTGGGGTGTAGTGCAGGAGATGCGTTAGGATATCCGCTGCAGAATTTCTCCGTCGGTCGTATTCAGCGGAAATTTGGTCCTTTCGGCCTTCGTACTTTGGTACGGGATGCGAAGAATGGACGGAAAGCACCTGTGTCGGATAACACGCAGATGGTACTGGCTACGATTGATGGGATTTTGTGGTCCGACGCGAAGAAGTTGGACATCGTGGATGGGATTTACCGCAGTTTCATGCGGTGGTACTACAGCCAGACCGGGGAGGAACCCAGAGCGGGGCAGCGGACGTGGATGCGTCGCCAGTCCCATGAACGGGAATTTTGTCTGGTTCGTGAAAAATTCATGCATGCCCGTAGAAATCCGGAAGAAGGGCTGCTCAATGCTTTTTCTCAGGACGCTCGTGGCTCTACCAAAATCAAAGTCAATGATAGCAAAGGAAGCGGCGCTCTGGTTCGTGCCATTCCGATTGGTTTGATTCTGGCAGGAGACAGCAAGCTGGCTTTTGATACAGCCGTCAATGTGGCAGCCTTGTCCCATTCCAATCCAGTGGCCTATTATTCGGCCGGTGCACTGGCAGCCTTGATGTCCTGCCTTATGTACGGATTGACATTGCCGAAAGCACTGGAACGTGTGGAAGTGCTTTTGAGCAAATTGCACAAGACAAATACCATCCTGTCTCTTCTGACCGCAGCAGAAGAACAGGCCAATAACCATCCGGCCGGAAAGAGCGGCACCTGGGATCACCTGGATGCAATTATTTCCTTGGGCACCGGCGAACAGGCCGACGAAGCCCTGGCCATTGCGGTCTACGTGGCACTGGCCGTGGACGATCCGCTGGATGCGCTCATCATCGGGGCCAACCACAGCGGCAAGAGCAATACCACCGCCGCCATTGTGGGTGCCATCGAAGGGGCTCGCTTCGGTGATTCCTTCATGCCCGATTACTGGAAAGATATCCTGGAAGGGGAAGAAGCCATTTCTTTCCTGACTGATAAATTGTACTACGTGTACCGGAAATACCATCAATAACGGTAGCAGAGATTTCGGTGGTGTCATGTTTCACGGGAAACATTGTCGTTAAAGGTTATTACTCTGCATATTTCTTTTGAGTAACAAAGAAAAATACCATTACCATCAAGGGTATAAAGGGTTATAAAAGGTTATGATACTATCGCAAAACTCATAACCTTTTATAACCTTTTTAACCTTGGAGGTAGTGGTATTTTTTCTTTGTTAGATTGAAGAACTTGGTAGAATAATAACCTATAAGAGGCATGTGAAACATGTCGCTTGCCTTCATATGGTAAAATATAGATATCTGGTATTCAAAATTTTAAATATAGAAAAGGGAATTGGCAAATAGAAAGTGAATGAGGTTTCCTGTGAAATCTAGTCAAATAGGTTATTATTTTGCTGTTTCCTGTTGGCTAACATATAGCATACACCGCTTATCAAAAGGTTAAAGGGGTTATAAAAGGTTATGATACTTGACCTATGCCCATAACCATTTATAACCCTTTTTAACCCTGTCGCAATCAGTACATTTCTTTGTATGAAGTTGAAATGAGCAGAATAATAACCTTTTTCTATCCCTAGTCCCTAGTAAGGAGAATATATGAATTTCAACCCATTTAGAATAGAAGACAAGCCGCTCATTGACGGTTATTTCCATGTGCATCACTATGAACAGATCGACTGCACATTCAATACGCTGTTTCTCTGGCAGAAGGGATTCGACACATCCTGGGCGGTGGAGGACAATATTTTATTTATCAAAGCCGGTCATGGGGAAAATACTTTTTTCCTGCCGCCTTTTGCCAAAGAGGAAGAAGATTTCAAGCATGGGTTGGATTTGATTCATGCAGAATACGACAAGCTGGGCTTACCTTTCCGTCTGAAATCGGCGTCTCGTTGGGTGACAGAACGCATCGAAGCCCTTTGCCCTGGGAAATATGATTTCGTGGAAGATCGGGACAATGAAGAATACGTATATCGCACCGCCGATATGATTAACTTGCCGGGAAAGAAACTTCGGATGAAGAAAAATCATCTCAATAGTTTTCTCCGCCAGTATTCCGATTACCAGTACGAAGCCATCACCAAGGACAACATGGAAGAAGCCAAGGAAGGCATTCACGACTGGTTCGTTCGTCACGGCGACATCGAAGAAGAAGAAGAAGCCATTCAGCTTTGCTTTGACCATTGGGATGAACTGGGCGTCAAAGGAGCCATCATCCGCATTTATGGCAAAGTAGAAGCATTCACCAATGGGGATTTGGTGAATGAAAAAATGGCACACATCATTTTTGAAAAAGCCAATCCCAATATCCGCGGCCTCTACCAGGCCATCAACCGGGATTTCCTGATTCATGAATTTTCTGAAACCGAATTCGTGAACCGCGAAGAAGACCTGGGCGTTCCAGGCCTGAGAGAAGCGAAAATGGGCTACCACCCGGATCATCTGACAGAGAAGTTTGATGTAATTTTGAAGCAGTAGGGATTGTTAGCATTATGTTTCACGTGAAACGTGTGAGGAAAGGTTATTATTCTGCTGATTTCCTATTTTTAACAAAGTGCTATAAAGGCTTGCGACAAGGTTAAAAGGGGTAAAAAGGTTATGGGACTTACGTTAGTCTCATAACCTTATATAACCTTTATAACCTTTTGTGCTATGTTTCACGGGAAACATGAAACTAGCGGAATTATCTCTAGCGTCTTGGCTCCCCTGCCGGGGTAATGCCATTAAGTTAAGGATTTGCGTTAGTAGGTATGATTCCGCTAGTGGTGACAGGCTCCAAAGTTTCTAAGGGTTCTCAGGTGGCTCAGGTTCCCCGAATGTGCCCATAGACGCTAGCGTCATTAGCTCATTCGAGAAACATGAGAAACCTAAGTAACCTAAGTAACCTAAGAAACCTGAGTAACCTTTGCATCAGCAGAAATCATCGCATATCTCGCTTAACTTAACAGCA
>CAKQBK010000089.1 GCA_934216155.1 uncultured Dialister sp. | reverse complement strand
ATTTGTTTGAACTTGTCAACTAACTTTTTTATTCTGTTTTCAGAACTTAGAAGTTCGCCCTCTCCGTTCAAGCGTAGTTTATTATAGCAATCCGACCTATGTCTGTCAAACGAATTTTACCTATTTTTGACAAGACAGTCTTGTTTCTTTTTAAGTATTTACATTATTTTAAATTTATCATTCTTGTGTATTCTTATGAATATATTTACGGCTAAAATACGTCTGCTAATCTTTGTAGTAAATAAAGTCATTAGCGATAATGCTCAACGAGAAGTCTCATTTCAATCCTGCGCTTTCACATTGTTCCATAAAGAATAACACAAAGATTTCTCCAATTCGGTCGAAATGACCATAGTGCTACTTAACGCAAGAGATAATAAAAGAACGCTAGCTTATATATATAGAAGCAGACATCTGTACCTTAATCTTTAGCTATAGCTACTCCCCCCGCTTTACGAGTCACCAGTCACTAGTCTACCAGTCACCAAATAGCAAAAGAGCCCATCCCGCCGGACAGACTCTTTTATTATTTCTCTATGTTACTTATCGTTTTCTGCCATGTCGCAGATTTTCTTAGCTTCGTTTAGCCAGCGTTCTCTAAGGGAAGCTGGATAGAGCACGTTGATTTGACTCCCCTGGCTTAGTAGCCACATGAGAATTCCATTTCCCTGGATTTCTGCTTCCACCATCCAGGTATGGTCTCCCTGCTTTTTGGCTTTTGCCGTTGGCAGCCGGTCCAATACGGCCTCAATAGAATTTCCTGTATAGGTGAATTTGATATATTCGTCTTTCCCGCCAAACATGTACTGGATCCGATTTTTATATTCTCCTTCTTTGAACCGGTCTACATAGGGGATCTGGAAAATCGTTGCCATTTCTTCTACGTCAGTCATCCGGTCCAAGCGATAGGATTTGGTAGAAAATTCGTCTGCTTCACTTTTATAGGGCCAGCCAACCATATAGAAGTAGTATTCGGAGAAGAATACCCCCAGCGGGCGCACTCGATGGATGGTGCTGTAGGACGCATTCATTTTCTTGTAATTGAATTTCAATACATGATGCTGATCCACCGCTTGGGTGATTTTCCAAAACATATCCATATCCGGTGCTTTATGCTTCGGGTCCTTGTAATCAAAGAGTTCTTTTTTTACATATTCCGTAATGACTTCTTTTTCCTTCATCGGCACAGCGGTCTGGAGCAACCGTTCCATGAGCGATGTCATTTCCTCTTTACCAAAGGCCCGACTGGCCAAAAGAATTTTGCAGATACCAAACAGTTCGCCATTGGAAATAAAGCGATTCTCCATTTCCTGGATGTGGTATTTCTTTTCTGCAGTATCATAAATGAGCTTTCTCGGAATCCCATCCACTGCTTCCAGTTGGTCCAGATATTTCCTGAGGTCCTGGAAATATCGACTTACGGTCCTTTCATTTACATGGTACATCTCCGCCACTTGCCGGCGTGTCACAGACCGCCCATGGCTTAAGATGTTCCATAAACTCAGGATGCGCTCGATTTTCCGATCATCCTTTTGTAAGATTTCACTTCTTGATTTGGGCATATTTTCTCCTTTCTCAGCATCATTATGGCAAAATATGCAATAATTCCTTCTTCGACAAAGGTTCTGAAGGTTCTAAGGGGACTAAAGGTTCTAAGGGGCACCGAATGAGATGATAACACTAGTGTCTATTTGCTCATTCGAGGAACGTGAGAATCCTTTGTCCCCTGAGGGCTTTATAACCACCACCAAAATTATACCTACTTACTCAAATCCTTAACTTATCAACATTGCCCTGCCCCCTTCCAAAGGAAGAGAGCTTCCGCTTACGCCTTGACGATTAGATTCTTTAACCCCTTACCGCTAGTGCTGATGAGATTTCTCCACTCAGGGGCACATCTCATTGCAATACACTTTTGTCGTTAAGCACAAATAGGATCGGTCGAAATGACGCTTACGGTTATAGCCCCTTTTTTATAAAAAAGGGTATTGGGGCGCTTCTTAAGTTGTGCGCCCCTAAGTAAGTTTACGCCGCTGTCTCGGCTCCCCTGTCGGGGGAGCTGCCGAAGGCTGAGGGGGCAGCTCTAGCGGTATACTTCGCTAACGGTACGACAACCCGTTGTGGGACTAATGCCACTCCTCACTCCTCATTCCTAACTCCTCACTTTTTCCTAATCCCTAAGGCCTAGCTACCAGTCACCCGTCACTCTAATATCTCAAACTCCGCTTTGCTGCCTTTATCGGCCGGGCTGACTTTGAGCCTTGCATCGATGCGTTCTTCCAATTCTGGCACGTGGGAAATGATGCCTACCAGTCGTCCTGTATTTTGCAGGTCAATCAAGGTATTCATAGCACTATTCAAGGCTTCTGGGTCGAGGGTGCCGAAACCTTCATCGATGAACATGGTATCCAGCCGCACGCCACCTTGGCGTTGCTGCACCACGTCGGCCAAGCCTAAGGCCAGTGACAGGGAAGCCAGGAAAGTTTCCCCACCAGACAGAGTATTAGCCGGACGGGAACGGCCGGTATAGCTATCGGAGACTTCTAACGAAAGTCCACCTTTGTTGGCACTACCGGTTTCTTTCATGCGATGGAGGGAATACCGTCGGTGGCTCATATCCAGCAATCGCAAGTTGGCCGCCTGGGTCACATCGTCCAAGAGAGCCCCCAGGACATACCGTTCCAAAGTGATGCGTGTCTTAGCACCACGGGTGAGGTCATACAATCCTTGTACCAATCGAGAAGATTCCATGGTCTTTTCATGGCGATCACTGATTTCTTGGGCTTCTTTTTCAATGGCTTTCAGCTTTTCCAGTTGGTTCTGGCCATTGGAAATATGTTGAATCAGTCCTTTGATGTCTTGCTGCAACGTTTTTTCTTTTTCATTTAAAGAACGCATATCTGGCTTTTCTTCATTGCCTACAGCCAGCTGTTCTTCTAAGAGCCGTTTTTCACTGCCTTTCCAGTCTGCCTGGTAATCATTGATGGCCTTTTCCAGTCCTGCTTCTTCGTTCCGCCGGTTCACCCAGGCTTTGCATTCTTTCAAATCGGCAAATCCATTGTCTTTGGCTTTGGACGACAAAGAGGCTTCTTGCACTTTATACTCTTCCAACAGTTCATCTCTTCTTCTGGCTGCCGCCTGGTATTCTGCTTCTGCCCCAGCCAATCCGGAGATGATTGGATCTCTTTCTACAGACAAATGCTTCATCTGTTCATCCCAAGCAGTGAATGTGTCATGCAGTCGTTTGATTTCATTTCTCAGAAATACAGGTCTTCGATAGGCTTCCGGCACATCTTCCAAGGTACGCATTTTGGCCTGTGCATTTCCCAATTCAGAAATGGCACTCACATAGGCCCCTGCCTGATAGGAACCGGCCAGCTCATTGGCATTATCATACACCTTGGCTGCTTCTTCTGCTTTTTTCTGTGCGCGTTTCACCGCCGCTTCGGTAGGAAGTTTTTCTTCTGATACCGCCGGATGGGGATGATGGATGGAACCACACACCGGGCAAGGTTCCCCTTCTTTGAGCTGGCTAGCTAAAATGGCAGCCTGACCAAAGATGTATCGCTTGCGGATATCTTCGGCTTCTTGTTGTGCCGTGTCACGATGTTGTTTTGCTTCTTCTGCCTGGGCCTGCAGCTGTTTCCATTCAGCGGTGGCTTCGTTAAATTTTTCCGTCAACCGCTTCACTTCTCGCTGGGTGGCCCCATAGGCTTTGGCTTTAGGCATCCACTGGGTCATTTCCGCCACTTGCTGCCGGTAGGTATTCATCTGGTCCTGCTGGCTTTCCAATTGTGTTTCCGTCTGTTCCAGCTGGGCCTTCTTTTCTTTATAAGAAGCAACCCGAGCCCCTGCATCATCCATCTGTTTCCGGACTTGCTTGCCATCGTGGGTAATTTTATCCAAGTTTTCGAAATAGGGTGCCAGTTCTTTGGCACTGCGGATTCGTTTCAGATCCTCTTCGGCCTGTTCTATGGTCCCTTTCTTTTTCTGCAACAATTGCAAGTGCTGCTGCGTTTTTTCTAAATTTTCAAAATGGTTAAAGAGAAGGGCCGCTTTCTGGTACTCTTCGCGGAAGGTGCGATTTTCCTCTTCTTTATCCTGGTGCTGCTGTTTCAATACCACCAGCTGTTTCTGTATGTTCGTTTCCATCTGCTGGATTTCTTCCACACTATTGGCTGCGGCCATTTTGAAAACCGTAGCCAATTCGGCCTCTTCTTTGCTTCGGTTTTTATACAAATCGGTGGCACGACGTTTCAATTCATCCTGGAAATCAGAGAATCGCTGGGTTTTGAAAAGTTGCTTCAAAATCCCTTCTCGTTCTTCCGCTTTGGCTACCAAAAGTTTCCGAAAATCCCCCTGTGGCAGTAAAATAACCTGACAAAACTGGCTGGCATTGAGACCAATCAATTTTCCTGCCGCTTCTTCTACACCGGTGCGGATGGTGCGCACTTCTTTGCCATCTTCCAATTCAGATAGGGACGACTGCATAGCCGTCATGGTCTGCCCGGTACCTCTCTTTTTATCCACCAGTTGTTCCGGTGCGCGATAAGCCCGATAGGTTTTCTCTCCAATCATGAAATCAAAAATGACTTCTGTTTTTTGTGCCGTGGTAGCGTAGTCACTGCGCATCCGAGCGCCGCTTCGATCACCGCTGGTTTTCCCGTACAGCGCATAGCACATGGCATCCAAGATGGTGGTTTTCCCTGCCCCCGTAGGTCCGCAGATGAGAAATAAATGACGACCATCCAATTTTTCAAAGTCAATGGTGGTTTCTCCTGCATAGGGACCAAAGGCACGCATGACAAGTTTCAATGGTTTCATTTGCTATTCTCCTTCCGATAGACTTCTTCCCAGGCAGACAGGGACAACGCTTCTTCTTCGTCATTCAAATCCCGATCGCGGAAATGATGAACAAATTCTTTGAAAATATCCTGGTCACTCATTTGCTCCAGCTGAATATTTCTATCACCGCTATCTTCTTTGTATCCCATATCCTGCTCTACCCCTAAGGCATGGGGATATTTCTGGTGCAATTTCGGCATGGCATCCAGCACCGGCTCTGTATCGGTCAGAATAATCTGCAGATAATCATCGGAATCTTCCGTTTCGTCGGACATGAGGTCAGCAAACTGTCCCGTTAGTGTCCGCACTTGGTACCGAGGAACTAAATTATGAAATGTGGTTTTCACCTGTCCTTCTCCATCGATTTCGCCTACAATGACCCCTTTCTTCTGCTTCACTTCATCGAAAGAGTATCGCATGAGACTACCACTGTACTGGATTTTTTCTGAAGACGCTCTGGTTTTCTGCGGGCGGTGCAAATGACCCAATGCGGTATAGCAATAGGGAGCAAAAATGGTATCACTGATTTGGTCATACCCACCAATCGACAAAGGACGTTCTGATTCAGACGACTGTCCGCCTGCGGCAAACGCATGGGCCACCGCCACTTTGCGGATATTTTTATCTTCTATTTCCTCTAACAACAGGTCAGATAATTTTTGTTCTGCTGATTCGTAACTATGAATATCCTCCACACCGGGCAAGTCTTTCTGATTCATCAGAACTCGCACCCGGGCTGGTTCTGCATAGGGCAAAGGGCAAAAGGCCACTTGCCCCCAAGCATCTTCCAGAATCACGGGCTTCAATCGATTCAAAGGGCCAAAAATATACAGTCCCTGATTCCGAAGGAGACGACTGGCTACGGCCAATCGCTCTGCACTGTCATGGTTGCCGCTGATGACAATAAAAGGAATGTGCCTTTTCCCTACGATTTCTTCGGTCATCTTATCGAATAGTTCCACCGCTTCCTCTGGTGGATAGGAGCGGTCGTACACATCGCCTGCTAAAAGAATCACATCGGGCTTTTCTTCATCCACCAAGGAAAGAAATTGATTCATCAAAAGCCATTCCTGGTCTTCGGTGAGCGATTGCTCTTTCAAAAGCTTTCCCAAATGCCAGTCCGCAGTATGGATAAATTTCATAATTTACTCCTTTCGTTAATTCTAAGGATTCTCAGGCTTCTCAAGTTTCTCAGGTCGCTCAGGTTTCATCGAATGTGCCTATAGGCCTTAGTGTTTCCCTAGCGAGGTGAACCGTAACGATATGATTCTTTAAGCCCTTGCCGCTAGTGCTGCGGAGATTTCTCCACTCAGGGGCGCATCTCATTTCAACGCATCCATATCACCTAGCACAAATACGACCGGTCGAAATGACGAATCCGGCTAGCGGCACAAATTTCTAATCCCTAAGGCCTAGCTACTAATCCCCAGTCACTAATCATCCACCCTCAATGATTTCAAGAGTGCGATTTCTTCCTCATATCCGGGCAGTTCATTGGGTGTTTCCAGATAAAACGGAAGGTCTCTTAGTTTCGGGTGGTTGATGATACGGGAAATGGATTCCAGCCCCAATGTGCCTTGGCCGATTTTTTCATGTCGGTCTTTATGACTGCCCAGAGGATTTTTATCATCATTGAGATGAATCGCATGGAGACGGTCCAGCCCAATCACTTCATCAAAATGGGCCAGCACGTTATCTAAATCATTGACAATATCATAGCCACCGTCATAAACGTGGCAAGTATCCAGGCATACACCTACTTTGTCTTTTCTTTCCACTTTGTCGATGATGGATGCCAATTCTTCAAAGGTACGTCCCACTTCAGTTCCTTTTCCAGCCATGGTTTCTAGCAGGACAAACTTCGGTAAGTTTTCCTGATCCATGGCATAGTTCAGCATGTCCGCAATCATAGGAATCGCCACCTCTGTGCCCTGTTTCAAGTGGGCACCGGGATGGAAATTGTATAAACAGTGTGGTAATTGGGCGGTCTTTTCCAAATCTTCTCGAATGGCAGTCCGGGCGAAATCTCTGACACTTTCTTTTGTAGAAGCACCATTCATGGTATAGGCACCGTGGCAGAGAATGGGACCGAAGTGATGCACTTCCATCCAAGCCTTCAAAGCCGCTACATCAGAAGCTACCAGAGGTTTTGCCTGTCCCCCTCTTGGATTTCTAGGAAAAAATTGAAAGGTATTTCCTCCCAGCGCTGTGGCTGTCTTTGCCATGGCGAGAAAACCTTTGGATACCGATAAATGACAACCGATGATGAACATGGTGATTTTCTCCTTTAATGTAGTAATATATGGCTTATAAATGTAAATATTTAGTGACTAGTGACTAGTGACTCGTGACTAGGTAAATGACTTATTTTGTCATATTTATATTATATAACAGACCGTCCACTTATACTGATCGATGAAATAGTAGTAAATATAGTCATTAGATATAATTGATAGTGTCAAGTATTTTGTGTAAACGGTACTCCTTGTCTTATTCGTACCGTTGATTATTAAAAATAAATGAAT
>CAKQBK010000088.1 GCA_934216155.1 uncultured Dialister sp. | reverse complement strand
GAGAAACCTGAGTAACCTATAATCACAAACCAAATCATGCTTACTGGCGCAAATCCTTAACTTAACAGCATTACCCACGAGGGAAGGCTTAAAAATTTGCGGCGCTTTATAAGTTGTGCGCCGCCACATTCACTCCTAACTCCTCACTTCTCACTCCTCACTGTATTTAAGCGCTGGATCTTCCACTTCATTGGCGGCAAAAGCGGCGGCCCGATCGATACAGGTGCCGCAGGTGCCACACGGTTTGTCTCCCCCTTCGTAGCAGCTCCAAGTGAGTTCATAGGGAGTGTGCAACTTCAGACCCGTTGCGACCACACCGGCTTTATTCATTTCCGCAAAAGGAAATACCAGGTGTACTTTGCCATAGGTACCAATCCGCACCGCATCTCCCATGGCCTTCAAAAACGGTTCGCTGCAATCTGCATAGGCATCGCCTGCGGCATCATCCGCATGGGCACCGATGTAAATATCTACGTCATCGTCTTCAAAGAGAGATGCCGCCAAAGAAGCTGCCGTAGAGAGCATCAGTCCATTCCGGAAAGGCACATAGGTAGATACTTTTCCTTCTCCATTCTCTTCAATCTGCTGAGCATAGCTTTCATGCACGATTTCTTCGGTGGAATTCTCCAAAAGGGAACAATTGGAATACTGGAAAATGGCAGACAAATCAAATTCATAATGTTTCAAATGATAATAATTTGCCACCTTCCGTGCTGCCAAAATTTCTTTCTTATGTTTCTGTCCATAAAAAATGGAAGCAGTCACTACATTCTCTGCTCCCAGTCTGTCAACAGCTAGGGATACACACGTGGTAGAATCCACACCCCCGCTGGATAATATAATTGCCTTTTTCATCTTTCCTCCTGTTTTTTTAAGTTGGTTAACAGATGACAACTGGAATATATAACTTTTATATTATACCACTAGAAGACAAGTTTTTTTGAAAATATATGCTATAAAGGTTACTATTCTGCTACAAGCAAATTCTAACAAAACAAATCAACCGCCATACATTAGGTTATAAAGGGTTATAAAAGGTTATGGGCTAAGCAAAATGAAATAACCCTTTATAACCTTGTGTATAGCGATTGATTCGATTTGTTAAATTGCGGACGTGGCAGAATCATAACCTTTACTGCTTAACTCCTTTTTCATGCTATAATAAGCATATTATTGAGAAAAAATAAAATTTTGCGGCGCTTTCAAAATTTGTGCGCCGCCACCACCATTTCTCACTTCTAACTTCTAACTTCTCACTTCTAACTAAAGAGGTTCATCATGCATACCCTAACCAAAGCCCTCGCCGCTCTGACTCTCGGAGCCATTACCATATATCACTTATCTAAGAAAAAGAAAACGCCCCAGCTGCCTGCGGGAGAAAGTACCTATTTCCTTTCCGAAAAGAAAGGAGCCTGTCAGTATGCCATCCCGGTGTATTATTTCCGTCCTGCCACATGGACTAAGGAGCAGCCTGTTTTCATCGCCTTCCCTGGCTATACCAGAAATGCCAAAGGATTTGCAAAACGGCTAGAAGACCTGGCGGTGAAGTACAATATGCTCATTGCCTCACCGGAATTTTCTACGGCGAAATATCCCGGTGCCTGCAGCTATCAAGAAGGAAATATGACCGACGCCGATGATTCTACCGGACATATTCAAGAAAGAAAGCAATGGAATTTTGACACCGTAGATCGACTAGTCCTGGCCATTCGCAAACGGACCCATGCCAAAGGAAAAATTCTCCTTTTCGGCCACTCCGCTGGCGGCCAATTCATGCACCGCTACAGTTTATTCTCAGAGCATTGCACCGCCGATGCCATTCTGTGTGCCAATGCGGGCTGGTTCACCATGCCGGACCGCACCATTCCCTTCCCTTACGGCATGAAAGATCTCCCTGTCTCTGATAAAGACCTGGCCCGTGCTTTTGCTCGCCCCGTCACAATGCTCATGGGGAGCTTGGATATTTCCAGAAAGAAACCCTTCCGCGACACCCCAGAAGCCGATGCCCAGGGCATGAACCGTATGGAACGATGCACCCACTATTTCCACAGCTGCCAAAAGAAAGCCCAAGAACTGGGCGTCCCCTTCCGCTGGCAACTCCAAGTGGTAGATAACGCTGCTCACGAAGGAGGCAAAATGGCCGAAGGTGCCATGAAACTCTTCTGCGAAGAACCACTGGATGATACGGTAGGAATGTAATTTGAATGAGGAGTTAGGAATGAGGAATGGTGGTGGCGGCGCATTAAATTTGGAAGCGCCGCAAATGATTAAAAGGTTACTATTCTGCAGATTCTCATTTCCAAACATGTCAGTTTTACCGCCTGTCAAAAGGTTAAAGAGGTTATATAGGGTTATGAAACTTACGGTAAACCCATAACCTGATATAACCTTTTTAACCTTGACGGTAGCGGTACATACCAGTATGTTTGAGATAGAAATCAGCACAATAATACCCCTTTATAAAAGGGCCCTATATGAATTGTGGGCCCCTTCCGCCACTTCTCACTTCTAACTTCTCACTTCTAACTTTCAAGCCTTTCCTGTATAATAGAATTGATATATTTCGTATGTAATAAAAAAGGAGAATCATTATGCAAGGCGGCGACGCGGACGAATTTATTGACTATATGAACGACGGAGAAGCTTCTGTCCGTCACAGAGGGTATGTGTATCGTTTTTCTGGATTGAAATACCATCCGGGAAGAGATACCTACAGCATCAGTGTAGAGAAATACCGTTTTTCCAAAGAACCATTTGAAGAATTTATGGAACTGATTTATAACTACGAATCAGAAGACCCAGACGATGTACTGAACCACCTCACAGAAGACATCCTGTGGGATGGGAAAACATTCTACGAACTAGAAAAAGCCCTCACCTGGATTGATTGGTAATTTTAAAAGCAGTGAGGAATTAGGAGTGGGGAGTGAGGAGTGGTGGTAGCGGCGCACAAAATTTGGAAGCGCCGCTACCACCACTCCTCACTCCTCATTCCTAACTCCTCACTATCCCCTATCCATATAAATCAAAATTGACACAAAAGAAAATAGCAACAAAAAAAGCAGCCTTTCGGCTGCTTTTTTATATGAAAGAAATTAGTCTTTCAGTTTAATCACTACATATCTGTACGGTGCTTCGCCTTCAGATTCTGTGGTGATGGCATGGTCGTCCTGGAGGGCCAGATGGATGATGCGACGTTCGCCAGCAGCCATCGGTTCCAAGCGAACTTCTTCGCCAGTCCGTTTGACTTTGCCAGCCAAGCGTTTTGCCAAGGCTTCCAAGGTGTCCTTACGACGTTCTCTGTAGTTTTCTACATCGAGGAGAACGAAGTAATGATGACGGAAGGATTTGCCAGCGGCCAAGTTGGTCAGGTACTGGAGAGCATCCAGGGTCTGTCCATGCTTGCCGATCAGAATTCCCAATCCATCGCCATGAAGGTTGATGAGGATTCGTTCTTCGCTCATCATGCATTCCATAGTGACGGTGAGATGCATGCCGCTAAATACGCCAGCCAGGAAAGCTTTTGCTTCTTCAGCGGTCTGTTTCTGTTCTTCTGGATCGAAGACAAATTCTTCGCGAGCGGGTTTCTTTTCTGCCGGAGTTTCTTCCGGAGCCGGAGCCGCCGGTTCTTCTTCTGCTGCTTCTTCCGCAGGAGCCGGTTTTTCTTCCGCAGGTTCTACCGGAGCGGTTTCCGCTGCTTTTTCTTCCACGACCGGAGTTTCTTCTGGTGCTTCTTCCGGTGCAGAAATATCTACCACGGCCATTTTCTTATGGAACATACCAAAGAGGCCACTGGATGGCTGTTCTACTACATGAACAATCGCTTCTTCACGACTGATTCCCAGCTGTTCCAGTCCCTGCTGGACAGCAGCTTCAATGGTTTTCGCTGTGATTCTTACTGTTCTCATTTCGTTTCATCAGCCTCCCCAGTCGCATGTTCTGTATCTTTGGACACAGTTTCTTCCGGTTTCTTAGTGCCGGTTTCTTTCACATCTTTGTCAGAAGAATCCACTTTGGTCGATTCTTTCTTATTTTCTTGTTCAGCGTCTGCCTTTGGTGCATCGTCCTTCTTCTTGACGACTTTCTTGATCACCTTTTTGCGGATAATCTTCTTTTTCTTTGGTTCTGCTTTTGGCTGGTTATCTCCATGGACAGTCAGAGTGCCTTTCGCCGGTGCTTTCCCGCTAAGGCGTTCCACCATTTCATCACGATACATGATGGTCTGCTGTACCAACTGATACAGGTTGCAGACAATCCAGTAAATAACAAGACCACTTGGGAAATTGAGAGACATCCAACCAATCATGATAGGCATCATGAGAAGCATGGTTTTCTGATTGCTCGGTGCATCTTTTGGTGTGGTCTGCCAGGAAATAATAAAAGTAGATGCTGCAGACAGTACAGGCAGGATATAGGTTTCATCCGGTACAGCCAGACTTTCCAGCCACAGGAAACTTTCATGGGCCGGATCATAGGCAAATCCCTGCAGGGCGTAGTAGATAGAAACCAGGAATGGCATCTGAATCAGAAGAGGTAGGCAGCCAGACAAAGGAGAGGCGCCATTTTCTTTGTACAGTTTACCCATTTCTTCACGAAGTTTCTGTGGGTCATTCTTGTACTTCTTCTGAATTTTCTGCATTTCCGGCTGAATCGCCTGCATGGCCTTCATGGACCGGATCTGTTTCAGTGCTAAAGGAAGCAGCAACGTTTTGATGATAATGGTCAAAACAATGATGGCAATCCCATAGCTCGGGAATCCCATGTCTTCTGTCATCTTGTAGCAGAATTCCAGGCATACACGCATGATTTCTGCCAGAAATCCTACCAATTGAGAAAGAACGGGAATTTGAAAATCACTCATTCAATGACTCCTTATACGGCCTATATTGCAGCCGCTAAATACCCAGGCCTTCTAAATTTCAAGAGCCTAGTGAGTTTTGGGGAACTTTTTCTTTTGTTATGGTGAGGAAATAAACGCCAACTTATAGTGAGGAGTTAGGAATTAGGAGTGAGGAGTGTTGGAACGGCGGCACAATTCATATAGCCGCCGAAATTTATATAAAAATAGGGATTAGGGATTCGTAGCTAGGGATCTAGGGATTAGGAAAAACCTCTCGATATGTAGCTACTGTACCACTAATTCATTTCACCTATATTCCTTATATAAATTTTGCGGCGCTATATGAACTGTGCGCCGCCACCTTCACTCCTCACTCCTCACTCCTCACTCCTAATTGCTTTTACGTATTAAAAAAGCAGCCTTTTTCACGGCAAAGGATCATAGCCTCCCTTATGGAAAGGGTGACATTTTGAAATCCGTTTGATCGCGAGCCAGCTGCCTTTTAGGGCTCCATATTTTTGCAGTGCCTGCAATGCATACTCACTGCAGGTCGGATAGAAACGACAGCAAGGAGGCTTCAGGGGAGATATAAAAGTTCTATAAAATCGGATCAAAGCGATCAGAAAAACTTTCATGATTATTTCACCAGGATTCCAGCTTTGCGCCACAATGATAAAATAGCTTTCTCCGCTTCCTGATAGGTGGCCCTGGTCAGGAAAGAGCCTGCCAGCATGACCGCTTCGCAATTCGGCTTGAGCTCAGCCATATGAAGGCGATAGACTTCCTTCATGAGACGCCGTGCACGATTGCGTGCAAAGGCATGGCCGATTTTCTTCGTCGAAACGAAGCCAATCCGTACAGCACTTCGCTTCGTCTTTACTACATAGCAAAGCCCTGCTCTGTTGCTGAAACGTTTACCGGACCGATAAATTCTACGGTAATCCCTGTTCTGTCTTATACGGGAAGACCGGGGGAGTGTGAACCCCACCCTCTCCTCGTTCTCTTCTAGATTAGGCACTTAATACCTTTCTGCCTTTTGCTCTTCTTCTCTTCAGAACAATACGGCCTGCTTTTGTCTTCATACGAGCGCGGAAACCGTGGGTCTGTTTTCTCCAGTGGTTGTTCGGCTGGAATGTCATCTTTGCCATGTATAAACACCTCCTTACATCGTGGTCGTGCTATTTGCGTGCACCATAACAGAATAATTATATCTAAGTCATAGAAACATGTCAATGAGAAATGTGATTTTCTCCTTGATTTACACATCAAAAGTCATTTAAACGTATAACTCAAAAGGTTATTGCTCTGCTGATTTCGTTTGTATCAGTTGCTATAAAAATGGACTGTCAAAAGGTTACCATTCTACAGATTCCATTTTTTAACATGGAAGAGATACCCTACCTGAAGGGTTATGAAAGGTTATTATGTTTCATGCATAACCTTTTCTATAGCGGCGTTATCTATTTGTGAAATAGTCCTAATATGTCGGATAATAACCTATTGACAATTGTTATCAAGGAAACATGTCACCAGTGAATCCTGCAGAATCATAACCTTTTATCCACCCAATTTCACGAAAAGTGCCGCAACAGGAATCCACCATATATTACCTGCTCTTAATGAGTAACATACCACTGCCGAGTACGATCAGTGCACCGCCGATCCAGGAGAAGAGGGATAGGGCTTCTCCCCAGAGGAGCCAGCCTAAAAGTACATGGAAGAGAATACCTGTATACATCACGAAATTGACCGTCACCGGATGGATATGGGTGCAGGCCCAGGTGAAAGCCAGTTGGGCCAGTAGGGCCGATACGGATAGAACCAATAACCAGCACCATTCTTCCCGCTGTGGCATCACGGCCGTATCCCCTACCATGAGAAGCAAGCCGCCAAGCATGCTGTAAAACTGGAAATAAAAAACAAGCTCGATTCCGGAATGGCCGCCCCGTTCTGTCAGTTTCCCAATACATGTATACGCACAGGCAGAACAAAACGCAGAAACCATGCCTATCAAAGCATAGCCATTAAAGGACGAGAAATTCCATACTTGCAAAACCAACGCCGCTCCGATGGTAATCACCACCAACCAGGGACGAATATTCCCAGACGGTGTTGTTTTCAAGAAAATGGGTGATAAGAGACACATGAAGAAGGCAGCCAGTTGGGCCAAAATGGATGCGTCTCCTAAAGTTACGCCTTTTAAACAATAGAAAAACAGCAAAATGCCCAAGCCACCCATAAATCCCCGAAGTTGCAAAATCCAAAAGTCTTTTCCAGAAAATACAGCCTCCCTGGTGCGCCATGCCAAAAAAGGTAAAAAGGCCAATCCCACAATGCCACGCACAAAAGTCAACTCACCGGTGCCTAAATAGCCCACCGCTTTGGCCCCCACATCCATACCGGTAAAGAAAAATGCGGCCAGGATAGAAGCCAAGATGCCCAAGGTTGTTGTTTTTGATGTGTGATTCATGAATTGTGTATATCTCCTTTGCATATATGGTGATTAGGAACTGGTGATTAGGGACTGGTGACTGGTGACTAGGGTTTAGGGTTTAGGGTTTAGGGTTTAGGGTTTAGGGTTTAGGGTTTAGGGTTTAGGGTTTAGGGTTTAGGGTTTAGGGTT
>CAKQBK010000087.1 GCA_934216155.1 uncultured Dialister sp. | reverse complement strand
GAGAGTGGAGAAATCTCTCAGCACCAGCGGAAAAGGCTTTCTGTATCAAATCGTAATGGTGAGACAATTTGGCGAGCGAAGCGAGAATAGCAACTCTAGCGAGTTGCTATGATATGATTCATCAAGCCCTTACGGCAAGTGCTGAGAGATTTCCCCACTCAGGGATCCAAATCATTTCAATACTTTAGCGTTACTTTGCACGAATGCGATCGGTCGAAATGACGGGGTGCGGTATGTGTCAGTAGGCGTGATAGCGATATGCATGCTTATTGCCTGTAGTCGCATTCTTTCTGGCGTCATTTCGACCGGTCGTATTCGTGCTTGTTGGTGCAATAGTGATAAAACTGGATGTGTAGGAGAGTGGAGAAATCTCTCAGCACCAGCGGAAAAGGCTTTCTGTATCAAATCGTAATGGTGAGACAATTTGGCGAGCAAAGCGAGAATAGCAACTCTAGCGAGTTGCTATGATATGATTCATCAAGCCCTTACGGCAAGTGCTGAGAGATTTCTCCACTCAGGGATCCAAATCATTTCAATACTTTAGCGTTACTTTGCACGAATGTGATCGGTCGAAATGACGTGGGAACGGGCTATCTCAGCTAGCAGGTATACCGCTAGTGCTTTGAGATTTCTCCACTTTTATCTAACACAGTGCAAGAAAGCCCGATGGAGACATACAGCACGAATCCCGTCGGTCGAAATGACGGAAAGCGGTATGTGTCAATAGGAGCGATATCGGTATGTTATGGCACGCAAAAAAGCCCACATGAAAAACAATCCCCAGAACATGACTGCCATATGCAATCATGGAATTTGATCATTTCTCATGTAGGCTTCTTATTTCAAGCAATACAACCTTATTAAGTTGTGCATTGTGAAAACCCATTGTTGTGTTTCCACCCAGGTTGAACGGCCATGTCTGACCGGGGCCCTTATGTTTGGATTCCTCATCCTGGAAGCGAGTTGCAGGGCTTATCCGGTCAGCGTTTTTTCATCGGCGCCGTGCGCTGTCGGTGCATCCCTTCGCTATGATTTCATTATAGAGGATATTGGTGAAAAAGTCAAATAGATTTTAGTGAGCAGTAGGCAGTTAGCGGTTAGCAGTTTACTGCCTACTGCCAACCGCTAACTGCCTACTGGATTTAAAAACATATTTGACAAATATGATATAGCAGTCCATAATAATGAGTATATAATAACAAAAACATGAATAAATAAAATTCCTTTTTTAAGATCACTTAAAGCTATGGATGCCACGTATAGACAAGTTTTTTCGTGAGAATGAAAACGGTACAATGCAAAAGAAGCCTTAAGAAATCGGTTGCTATCAGGGGATTTTATACTTCACAGAAACCAATATTGGCTTCTCATTGTAAGGAAAGAGGTTCTTATCATGAAAAAACAGACACGATGGATGATCACCATGGCTTTGGCTGCGGCAGCACTTACTGGGGGGGATAAACAGTAGTTCTTATGCAGCTGATGAAACGCCTGTATATACATTAAATCCAATTACTGTCACTGCTACTCGTTACGAAAAGAAAGATGTAGATATTGGAGCTAGTACACAAACATTTACGGCGAAAGAAATTGAACAGACTGGTGCAGATAATATGTATGCAGCGCTTCAATATTTAGATGGTGTTGTTACATCTGGAATGGGTCCGAATGGTGCAGCCAATGGTTCGATGACAAGTAAACTGGTAATTCGTGGTGTAGATAGTGGGACCGTTGTTATGGTCAATGGTACACCAATTAACTGGAGAAGTTTGTATAATCTTGAAAATATTTCGCCAAGTTCTGTTGAAAAAGTTGAAATTGTTAGAGGTGGCGGAGCCGTTTTATACGGCAGTCAAGCTACGGGTGGGGTCATTAATATTATTACAAAGAAAGTGCTTCCTAATGAAGTAAAAGTTGGCTTAGGAGATAAAAGCAAACAGGATTATAGTGTATCTGCTCATGCTGGAAAAGCTTCTATTGCATACCATTATAATAAGTGGGGGAATATGGGGCTGATTTCCAATTATGAGACCGTTTTAAATACTAAGTCATCGACACCTGCGCATATGAAGCAAAATTATCTTGGTTCTGAAAAGAATGATTTAATGTTGTCTTATAAATTTAATGATAATGTAGATGTTCTGTACAATCATAATAAATCTGTCAATCGGTGGGAATATAAATATTATGATATTACTGACCCTAATGAAAGTTATCGAAATGGGGATATTAAATACGCTAAAAAGTTTGAATATGAAAAAGATTTTTTACAGGTTAATTTTAAAAACGATAATGGATTAGCTGGACATGTTTTTTATAATCGTAATACAATGGATACTCATGCAATTAATTATTATGGCAATATGGGTACAAAGAATGATGTTAAAAACAAAGTGCCACAGCTTAAACATGATAAAGAGACAAATAATTCATATGGGTATGATATTCAGAAGATTTGGATGCAGGGGACACAGACTTTCTTATTAGGAAGTTCTATTATTAGAGAAACGTATGAGACTTCTGGTAGTAGCTATAAAGACTATGGTCGGAATATTTACTCAATATTTGGATCATGGGATAAGACGTTAACAGAGAAAGATAGTTTAACTATTGGTGGACGCGGTACTTGGACACAAGGCGGTCCAATGACTTTCCATAATTTTAGTGGACAGGCACAGTATTTACACAAAATTAATGATAGCCAAAGCTTATATGCTAGTGCTGGGCAGTCATTTGTTTTACCAACTTTTTCTCAGATGTATTCTAAATCAGATAATGAGGGGAGTATTATTGGCAATTCAGAGTTGCGTCCACAGAAAGGAACGCATTATGAATTGGGCTGGAAAGCAGAAACGCCAAATCGTTCTTATAAATTAGCACTGTTTACCGAAAAAATTAAGGATAAAATATCTTTTGTAAGAACCCAAGAACCTGATACTAAAAAGTATTTTTATAATAGCACCAATGAAGATTTTAAGAATAAAGGAATTGAATTTAGCGTAAAAAGTGCTGAAACCAATGGTTTTGGATGGAATGCAGGAGTAACTTTACAAGATCCAGAAACTAAGCAAACTACGGCTCGTTTAATGAAAAAAGGGTATTGGGACCATGCATATGGTAAATTCCTTTTGAATGGTGGTGTAACTTATAATCAGGACAAGTGGTCTACAGCTTTGAATTTTACATATTTGGCAAATCGAGTAATGACACCGTCTGATAAACATTCTTATGATATGAAGCCTTATTTGCTCACCAGCTTCAGTGCTAAATATTCACCGAATAAAATTAGTGATGTTATTTTAACGGTCGAAAATATCTTTAATCGTGAAGATGTGGTATCTCACACAACTAGTTACTATTATTCTACCCCACGTAATTTTATGTTATCTTATAGATATAAATTCTAAATTAATCTTGCTGAACGGCGGCTGGCAGCTTTTATGGCTGCCAGCCATTTTTATACTATTGATCTAACTGTGTTCTCTTTAGCGTCATTTCGACCGATGGGATTTGTACTTGATGACGCTGTAGAGTAGTTCGGTACTATGTTGGACAGAAGTGGAGAAATCTAAAACCTCTAGCGGAAATCTATCCAACTGAATGGAGCCGTAATGGGATAGTTTCAGCTAGTGTCTTTCCAGCTATTGCTTAACATTATCCACTTTTGTCTAACAAAGTGCGAGAAAGCCCGATAGAGACATTTCGCACGAATCCCGTCGGTCGAAATGACGTAGCGATACGTTATGATGACCTAGCAACTAACAACAATCAACCAATTTACAAAAAATGGAGATTTCTATGAAAAACGTAAGAAGTCCAAAAATCATATATATGACCAATGTGGACCGTCGATATTTCATGATGAGCCGTGCATTGGAGGAACTGAAAGAAGAAGGGAAAGTGAGCTCTGCCTGTGAGGTGCTGAAAACGTCCGATGAGGATGTGTGGAATCCCACTTGGGCCCAGGCGGTGGAGGGTGCCTCTTTGGTGATGATTCGCTTCATGGGCAATACGATCCGCACGAAGTTCTGGACGGCCTGTATGCATTTCCTGGAACGGCAGGGCATTCCGTACTACATGGATGCGGCTGGCTCGGCGGAAGAGGAGTGCATGAAATGGGTGGACGGGAAGGATATTTCCATCTTCAAGGAGTACAGTTTCTACGGCGGTTTGTCCAATTACAAAAACTTGTGGCTCTACAGTTCCCACCTGTTTGACGACACCATCGAAGTGCCGGAGGTGCCAACGCCACTTTGCTGGGCGGGCATCTATCATCCGGGCATGGCAAATAAGTTCATGGATGATTTGTCTCTTTATGAGAAGACCTACATGAAGCCAGGGCGGCCCACTATTGGTTTCCTTTTCTATCGGGATGAATGGGTGTGGGATGATTTGCATTACCAGGATGCGTTCATTGCGGAAGCGGAAAAGCAGGGGCTGAATATCATCCCGGTTTTCACCAATGGCTTGCCGGACCCGAAGCTGGGGATGCCCACCATTTCTGAAGTATTTCAAAAGTATTTCACAAGAGATGGTCGAACCGTGGTGGATGCGGTGGTGAATGTGATGAAATTTTCTTTCACCACGTCGGGCTCTATTTCTACAGAAACGCTAAAAGAAATCGGTGTCCCGGTGCTGCAGGCTTATTCTCTCATTGCGCCGAAAGAGGAGTGGGAAAATTCTCCGGAAGGCATGAATGCCATGGAAATATCCATTAGCGTCACCATGCCAGAAATGGACGGAATCATCCACGGCGTGCCCATCGCGGCGAAGCATGTGAAGGACAATGGGGAAGTGGAATACCTGCCGCTGCCGGAGCGGGTGTCCTACATGGTGTCTCGGTCCGGCGCGTGGGCCCGGCTGCATCGGAAGGAAAATAAGGAGAAGAAGATTGCCATCATTTTCCATAATTATCCGCCGAAAAATTCCAATATCGGAAGCGCTCTAGGCTTGGATTCCATTGAGAGTATGTGCCGCTTCTTGGAGATGATGAAAGAGGCAGGGTATCAGCTGGATTTCCTGCCCAAGGACGGTGCAGAGCTGATTTCCATGCTCACCTCACGGGCCACCAATGACCTGTCCATGATGACCGAAGAACAGGTGGAACAGTGTCAGAAAATGCCATGTCAGCAGTACGTTCGTTTCTTTGATTCGTTCCCCAAAATGGCCAAAAAGCAGATGGAAAAGGATTGGGGCAAGGCACCGGGAACTGTCATGGTGGATGACGAAGGAAATATTCTCGTCCCGGGGCTCTTAGATGGCCATGTGTTCATCACCGTGCAGGCCCCTCGCGGCTATGGTTTTGACGCCGATAAGGTGTACCACGATCCATATGTGGCGCCGACCCACCAATACTTGGCGTACTACCAGTGGATTCGTGACGTGTGGCAGGCCGATGCGGTGATTCATGTGGGCACCCATGGCAATTTGGAATGGTTGCCAGGCAAGGGGGCAGGACTCTCGGCGGATAGCTATCCCGATTT
Source organism: uncultured Dialister sp. (assembly GCA_934216155.1). Taxonomy (GTDB): domain Bacteria; phylum Bacillota; class Negativicutes; order Veillonellales; family Dialisteraceae; genus Dialister. The sequence goes on along the minus strand of CAKQBK010000087.1, from coordinate 2,118 downwards.
GGCTCTCGGGTCGCTTCCGAATATTTATCCCTATCACATGACCATCACCGGCGAAGGCATCCAGGCAAAACGCCGCGGCGGGGCGTGTCTGGTGGACCACTTGCCGGCGCCGCTGACCGATGCAGGCACCTATGATGAATTGGCTGAATTGGAAAAGGCCATGGATGAATACGCCCATTTCGAGAAAACAGAGCCGGAAACGGCGAAAAAGCTGATTTCTTCTATCCGCGAACTGGCGAAAAAAGCGGATTTGGATGGGGAAGTGCTTTATGAGGAAAGCGAACCTTTTACCGATTACTTAGGAAAACTGCACAGTTATATCGAAGATTTGAAAAATAGTGAGTGCCATGCAGGTCTTCACATCATGGGACAGATGCCCGAGGGGGAGATTCTTAGAAATGAAATTCTACAAATGCTGCGACTTCCCAATGGAGACGAACCGTCCATTGTTGCTCTCTTTGCGGAAAAAGAAGGCTTCACCGTAGAAGATTTGATTCGACAGGCCCAGGTGTTGCTCCCTTGCGGATTGACCGGCAGTGAATTGATGAAACAAATTCGCGGGGAAGCGGAGTCATTTGTGGCGGCCCTGATGGAGAACGATTTCACCGACGAGGCACTGCAGGATGGGATGGCCCTTCCGTTTGTCAAAGAAGCCGATTCTGCTTGGCAAGAAAAATTGCGACAACTGGGGAAATATATTTCCTCTGACCTGTACCATCGCCTGACCGGAACAAAGCAGGAAATGACCCATACGCTGGAAGGCATTTCTGCTAAGTACATCCAGCCCGGACCGTCGGGCTCTCCTCATGCTGGCGGGGTGTCTCTCATTCCGGCGGGGGTCAATTTCTATGGAATCGATCCAAGAAAACTGCCCACCAAAGCAGCGTGGGAAATCGGAAAAGAATTGGGCGACCAGGTGATTGAGCAATTCATTGCCGACGAAGGAAAATATCCGGAAAATGTAGGCATGGTCTTCTGGTCCGGGTCCAACATGCGAAGCCACGGCCAGTGTATCGCTGAATTTTTGTACCTTATGGGGCTCAAGCCGGTGTGGGAAAAAGGAAGCCTCATGGTGAAACAACTGGAAGTGATTCCCCTGTCGGAACTGAAACGGCCTCGTATCGATGTGACGGCCCGCATCAGTGGACTCTTCCGAGACACCATGCCCGTGGTGGTTTCTCTGTTGGATAAAGCAGTTCTTCTGGCGGCTTCTCTGGATGAACCTGATGAAGAAAATTTCGTGAAGCATCATATTTCCGTAGACAGCCAAGCTATGGTGGCGAAAGGCATGAAGCCCGAAGAAGCCTGGCGAGAAGCGGCCTATCGGGTATTTGGCGATGCCCCAGGAACCTACGGTGCCGGCGTAGCTGCGCTCTTGGAAAATAAAAATTGGGATTCCTTGGATGACTTGGCTCATGTTTTTGTACGCTGGGGCGGTCATGCCTATGGGGCCAAATCCAATGGCACTTACAAGCCGGAACTCTTCGAAAATCGCTTGGCTCATATGGAAGTGACCATCAAAAATGAAGACAACCATGAAACCAATATGATGAGCAGTGACGATTACAACGCCTATCACGGAGGCCTCATCGCGGCGGTGCGGTCTTATTCGGGCAAAAAGCCTCATTCCTATGAAGGAGACAGCACCGACCGGACCCAAGTGAAAGTGCGGACCGTACAAGAAGTGGCCAAGCGGGTATTCCGCGCCGAATCCATCAATCCGAAATTTATCGAAGGCATGATGAAACACGGCTATAAAGGGGCCGCTGACCTGTCCAGTCGTGTATCCATCAGCTTCCAGTGGGATGCCACCAGCGATGTGATGGAAGATTGGATGTATGAGAAATTGGCAGAAAAATATGCCCTGGATCGGAAAGTGCAGGACTGGATGAAAGAAGTCAATCCCTGGGCTCTGCAGCGCATCACCGAAACCTTGCTGGAAGCAGAAAAACGAGGACTTTGGAATGCCAAAGAAGAAACACTGGGCGAATTGCAGCAGTTGTACTTGGATGTGGAAGGGGAGTTGGAAGATGATGAATGATATAATGGTCCCAGAGATTTGGACCAGGCCCTTGGATTTTAAGCGTGTATATATGGCATAATTAGAAATGAAATGGA
>CAKQBK010000086.1 GCA_934216155.1 uncultured Dialister sp. | reverse complement strand
TTTCCCCTCCATATATTAAAATTGCACCAGCCCTTCAAAATCATACCTAGCGAAATTCAGTTTGCAGTTAGCAGTTAGCAGTTATCAGTTTGCAGTTTTTTTCTGCCTACTGCTAACCGCCAACTGCTTACTTATCCCCCTCCATATATTAAAATTGCAGAAGTCCTTCAAAATCACAACATCAAATTTAAAATTTTTTCATTTTGTTGTTAGTTGTCCGTTGATGGTTGTTGGTTTAAATGGCATTCCCTAAATCTTACCTCCTAAACCAATGCCTCTTGCATTTCCACAAGTTTTTATCAAAAGGACTCGGCATGTAAACCTTAAACCAAACAACAAAAATACCGTTACCATCCCAATGACAACGTATGGAATGATAACGGTATTTCTTTTAAGCAAAATCAAACAGATAGGTCCCCAAAGTTCTCTATCCAATGGTCTGCCAGTTTTTTGATTTCCTCCTGATCAGCATCGGAGTACTTATCATAGACGGCCACGGTTTCTATGCCTGCCGCTTTAGCCGCTTGCACGCCGATGAGGGAGTCTTCAAAAACCAGGCACTCTTCTGGTTTCTTCCCAAAGTCCTTCATGACAGTAAAATAAATTTCCGGGTCCGGTTTGATATGTTTCGCATCTTCTTTGGTGTAAATGGCAGTGAAGAAATCATCCAATGGTGCTTTGGACAGCAGGTTGGTATTTTTCGTCCTATAAATGTCCATATTATCTTTTCGGGTCGTGGTAGCAATCACCAAAGTTTTTCCCGCCTGTTTCAAAGCACGCAAGAGTGAAGGAACCCCGGCTTTGTAATCCACCCGATGCAGCAGAAAATCGCGGGCAATATCATATCGTAGGGTATGGATGTCCTGTCCAGACAAGGACGAATGGTAAATTTCTCCCAAGTAAGTGCAATAGGCCACATAGGGTTCTTTTTCGTCTTTATACTGCCGCAGTGCTGTATCTCGCCGCTTTTGGATCACTGCCATAGGTTCGTCTTGCCCGCCCAATCGGTGAATCAGTTCCTGGTCGATTTCATTCCAGACTCCCACAGAATCGATGAGGGTTCCGTCCATGTCGAAGATGATGAGTTTCTTTGTATCTAACATAGAAATTTCTCCATACTTGTAATAGTTAGAAGTGAGAAGTTAGAAGTTAGAAATGAAGGTACGGCGCATCAAATTATATAGCGCCGTAGATTTTTTATTCTAAAAAGGGTATTGGGGCGCTTTATGAATTGTGCGTCCCTTCCACCACTTCTCACTTCTAACTTCTCACTGCTTTTTTACAGTTTCCCATCCAAAAATTCTGCCACGCCCGGATGGGTACGCAGTTCGGCTATTTCTTCTTCCGTCGGGTACTGGGGGACGTCTCTATCGTGGTTGACCAGGCACAGGAAACCCAGGATCTCTCCCTGGTCGGCCCGGAACTGGTGCCACTGCCATGGCGGAATGGTCATGAAATCGCCAGCTTTGACTTCCACCACTTCGTTTCCCAAAAGCGCATGGCCTTTCCCTTTGAAAATCATAACCACATGCATATGCTCGTGGTGTTCAAAGGAAGAATAGCCTCCTTTTTCCACTTGGAAATACCGGAACTGCACCGGCAAATCCGCTTCGTTATCAAAGAGAATCTGCTTGGTTACGTCCTGAAATACCCCAGGATTTTCTTTATAAATATGAGGCTCCACGCCATCCCATCCAATATTTTTTTCGTCGAATCGTTTAAACATATGTCTCCTCATTAGGTTTATCAAACATAGTAAAAAACAAAAGAGACGAAGGTTAATAGGGTTATAAAGGTTATAAAAGGTTATGTGCTTACCGTCATAACCTTTTATAACCCGCCCGAAGGGCTAACCTCTATAACCTTTCTACTCTATCTCCATAAATGAATCATGAATATATACCAATCAACAAATCCTTGGCAACCCTTCTCCTCGAAGCGGCAATATCCGCCGGCGACCGCCGAAGAGGGTTTCTAAGTGCACGCCGCTGCCTTCTTCCACATAGCCCACTTGCGCCGCCTGTTTTCCATAAGGCTGGCTATGAAGGGTTTCCAATGCTTTTTCGGCTTCTGCCGCCGGAAGGGCGATACACATTTTTCCTTCATTGCCCATGGTGAGAGGGTCCAATCCCAGGATGCCACAAAGGCCTTTCACTTCTTCACTGACGGGAAGTTTCTCCTCTTCCAATACCATGGATTTCCCAGAAGAAGCAGCCAATTCATTGGCCACCGTAGCCAGGCCGCCGCGAGTAACATCTCGAATGGTATGCACCGAAAGGCCCGCTGACAATAATCCATCCACCAGATGATTCAAAGGAGCGCAGTCACTTTGCAGGGTGGTCTTCATGCCCAGTCGCTGGGTCAGAATGGTGCCATGGTGGTCTCCCAAAGTACCAGTCAGAAGGATCGCATCTCCTACCTGCAGATTCTTTGCGGAAATAGAAGAGCCCACCGGACGCTCGCCGATGCCTGCCGTATTGATATAAAGGCCCCCTTTTCCTTCAATGACTTTGGTATCGCCAGCTACAATGGTAACTCCTGCTTCGTTGGCCGTTTCTGCCATAGAAGCCACCACTTTTTCCAAAAGTTCTGTTTCCAGACCGGTCTCCAAGATGAAAGACGCGGTAAGATACAGCGGCTTAGCCCCCATGGATGCCAAATCATTGACGGTGCCGCAGATAGACAATTTTCCTATATCGCCGCCGGGGAAAAAGAGAGGCTCTACCACAAAACTATCGGATGTGAAAACCGGATGGCCGCTCATCACCGGCAATACCGCCCCATCTTCCATCATATCCAAGATGGGATTTTTGAAATATTTCGCAAAAAGAGACGAAATCAACCGTCCCGTCTCCTCCCCGCCACTTCCATGGCGAAGCTCTATGTTCATGATTCCATTTCCTTTCATTAGCTATTTATACGGATTTCCTCAATAATTAGGTTATTATTCTGCTGCTTTCTATAACAAGCATGATGGTGTAATCGCCACTGTCAAGGTTAAATCAGGTTATAAAAGGTTATGCGATGACCTTAGTCTCATAACCCTTTAGTAACCTTTTATACCCTAGCATCACACGGTCTAGTTGGTTTGTTAGAAAGCATATTCCATAGAACAATAACCTTATATCATACGGCGCTTTATAAGTTGTGCGCCGCACCTTCACTTCTAACTTCTTACTCCTCACTCCTCACTGCCTTCTCGGTATGTGACGCAGCAGGCTCCTTCGCTGCTGACCATGCAGGCGCCCACCGGATGGTCCGGGGTACACACTTTGCCGAAGCAGGGGCACTGATGGGGCTGGATTCGACCGGTCAGGACTTGCCCGCAGCAGCAACCTTTGGGCATATGGTCTTCCACAAGGCCATGGCTTCCGGCGTCCAAGTCTTTGTATGGCTCAGAAATATAAAGTCCAGAGCCAGGAATCTGTCCCAATCCGCGCCACACCGCGTCACCGGGGGTAAATACGTCGTGGAGCAAAGCCAGTGCTCTGGTATTTCCTTCTTCCCGCACCACCGATGGATATTCATTCCAAAGGCCTTTTTTCTTCTGCGATGCTTCCAGGACCAAACGACCCAACGCGCGAAGGAGTTCCGATGGGGAAAATCCACCAATCACCATGGTTTCCCTGCAATCTTTTGCCAATTTCTGGTAAGCATCACTGCCAGTAATGACCGCCACATGTCCCGGACACAGGAATCCATCGATTCGTCCTTCTTTAGAAATCTGCCTGATGGCCTCGGGCATGGTTTTCAGTGCCGTCAAAAATCGGACATTGGGAAGTTGTTCTTCATGGACCTGCTGTATCAAGTTCGCCCAAATGGGTGCCGTGGTTTCAAATCCCACAGCTGCCAAAACGAAGGTGGTATCCGGTGTCTTTCGTGCCAATTCCAAGGTGTCTTCCGGATTATAAAAGAAATCCACCTGCCCGCCCCGATCGCGAGCGCCAGCCAAAGACATTTCACTTCCTGGGACAGCCAATAAATCACCAAAAGCCATCACTTTGTATCCCGGCGTCAACGCATAGGAAACCAATTTATCAATATAAGACGTAGGCGTCACGCACACCGGACATCCAGGACCAGAAAGAAATGTAATAGATGGCGGCAACATTTGCCGGATACCACTTCGATAGAGTGCCGACGTATGGGTGCCGCACACCTCCATAAGCCGAAGCGGTGGCCCTTTGTAATTTCTAAGCCAAGCAGCCAGTTCCTTCTCTTTCATTCCCGACCCGCCTCTTCAATTTCATGAAATAAAGAAATCCACCCTTTGGCTTCTTCTTTTTCCACAATCTGAATGGCCATGCCTGCATGAACCAGCACATAATCACCAATCTTCACTGGCACCATGGACAAATTCACCCGGACCTCCGATCCAGAAAAATCCACCATACCATGGGTGCCAGAAATAGAAACCACCCGACCAGGATAGGCTACACACATGTTTTTTCTCCTTTGTTAGTTAGAAGTGAGAAATGGCGGTGGCGGCGCACAACTTATAAAGCGCCGCAAAATTATTTTTATAGGTTATTATTCTGCTGTTTTCTGTATCAAACATAATTATACATACCGCTACTATCAAGGTTATATAGGTTATAAAGGGTTATGAGACTAAGGTCATCGCATAACCCTTTAGTAACCTTTTATAACCTGATCCCGCACGGTCTAGTAAATGTGTTAGAAAAACGAATCCATAGAGCAATAACCTTATATAATGGGGCGCTTTATGAATTGTGCGCCCCTTCCTTCACTTCTAACTTCTCACTTCTAACTTCTCACTGCGTAAAACGCTTGTCCCAGCGCAATGCCGCCATCGCCGCAGGGAACTTTTTCATTGGTATACACTTGGAAATGGGATTTTTGCAGTTTTTCTTCCGCTCTGCTCAGCAACAATCCATTGGCAAAGCAGCCGCCGGAGAGGATAATTTGCGACAGGCCGAAATGGCATGCACTTTGATGAATCATCTCCACCAGGGCTTCATGAAATCCCAAGGCTTTCTCTTCTATTGTATCATGACTTTCCAATAGGGACTCCACAAGGGACAGCGGATTCCAAAGAAGCTCCCCATTTTCTACCTTTCCTGTCCAATGCAGTTTCGTCCCCGTTCGTCCTTGTCGAAGCGCTTCTTGGGCCGCTGCCTCCAAGGCCATTGGACATTCTCCTTTGAATCGATTTTCTGTGGCAATCCCCAAAAGGGCCGTTACCCCATCAAAAAGTCGTCCCATGCTGGAGCTTGAAATGGTATTGATTTTCCCATCCAAAGCGGCTTTCACTAAATCATACCGCGGATCTGCTGATGGAAATTGCCCTGCTGCCAAGTAACAAAAGGCCGTTTTCCAGGCCTGTTTCATGGATCCATCCCCGCCTATCACGGAAAGAGATGTGAGATGTCCTACCCGTTTCATGGTATTTCCTTCACAAAGGAGAATTTCGCCGCCCCAGATAGTACCGTCGGTGCCATAACCAGTGCCATCAAATACAAAAGCCAGCGCTTTTCCCGATATATGGTGCTCTGCCATGACAGATAACGCATGGGCGTGATGGTGCTGCACCGAAAGAAAAGGAAGCTGCCGCTCCGATGCCAATTCCCTTCCCCACAAAGAAGACAGATACCGTGGATGAAGGTCCGAAACCACTTTCTGTGGCACGATACCTAGCATACGCTCCCAATCCATTTCCGTTTCTTTTAAAAAATGTTCCGCTTTTTCATTGTCTAATGTACAAGGCACCTGGCAAGGATAGAACCGTCCGCCACCGGACAGACAAAAGCCCGGTTCCATATCCGCCCCGGTCGCCAATACGGTGCCAACAGGTCCCTGTCGAAGAACCGGTTCAGGCAAAAAACCGCGGGTGCGACGAAGTACCTGTATCTTTTTTCCTACCACTTTCATGACGCTGTCATCGGCAGGGCGAAGAATATCCCGCTGGTACATGAAAAGGCCTTGTACCTCTGTATGGGTTTCTTTATACAGAGCCGCTTCCTCGTCCTTGAAAATCATCGGTTCCCCGCTTCGATTGCAGCTGGTCACAATGAGCGGCACGTAGGCCTCTTTCGTGAGCAGCCTATAAAAACCGGTGGATGGCAAAAAGACGCCCAAAGAGGGCACCCGATCTGCCACACCTGGACATAGCTGTACAGACTCTTTTTTCGTTGCCAGCACAATGGGGCGTACCGGAGAAGTGAGCAGCATTTTTTCTTCCTCGCTGAGAGAAACCATTTCTTCAGCCGCCGCTAGGTCAAATACCATGAGTGCAAAGGGCTTCCCGTCCCGATGCTTTAGCTGCCTGAGCCGTTGCACCGCGTCTTCCCGATCGCTTCGACACACCAGCTGGTAGCCTCCCATGGCTTTCACCAAAATAATTTTTCCTTCCCGAACCCATTGAATGGCTTTTTTCATGGCATCTTCCGAAGAAACGGCCCCCTCTTCCCTGAGCTGAGGTCCGCAATGGGGACAGGAAATGGTTTCTCCATGACACCGACGATTATCCAAATCGGTGTATTCCGTCTGGCACGACTCGCACATATCCATATCCTTCATAGTAGTGTGCTCCCGGTCGTAAGGAAGGGTCTCGATGATGGTGTACCGGGGGCCACAGGCGGTGCAGGAAATATAGGGATAGTGGAAATGCCGATTGTCTGGGTCTTCCAATTCTTTCTGACAGGTATCACAAATGGCTATATCGGCAGGAAATATAGGTTCCGCCGGCTCCCCATCACTTTCTATGGCATGAAAATCAGGACATACAGGATGTTCTAATTCCTCATACTCCATAGTTTCCACTTCAATGGGAAGTGGTGCTTGTTTGATTTCCTCCATCAAAGAAAGGAGAGCCCGAGGGCTCCCCTGTGCTATGATTTCTACGACACCGCCGACATTCTTCACGGTCCCCGTCAAAGACAACTTCCTTGCCAAACGACACACCAAAGGACGGAATCCCACCCCCTGCACACGACCTGTTACGCATATCTTCCAAGTTCTGCTGTGATTCATGGTGAGAAACCTCCTTTCAATAGAGTTAGAAGTGAGCAGTTAGAAGTGAGAAATGGTGGTAGCGGCGCACACAATTTGGAAGCGCCGCATATTTTATATAGCTTATTATTTTGCTGATTTCTATACTAAACATAATAATTTAAATCGATACAGTCAAGGTTAAATAGGTTACTAAAAGGTTATGCGATTTCGCTAGTCTCATAACCCTTTATTAACCTTTTATAACCCAGCCTCATAGGGTCTAGTTGATTTGTTAGAAAAGGTGATTTGCAAAATAATACCCTTATATATTTATATTAGCGGCGCTTTATAATTTGTGCGCCGCCACCACCATTTCTAACTTCTCATTTCTCACTTCTCACTGCTTTTTCCATCAGCCATTCCGCTGCCTCTTCATATCCTTCTCCAGTTTTCCCGCTTACCTTAAACACCGGTGCGTTTTTATTGAGGTGGCGTATACCTTTCATGAAGAAGTCTTCGTCAAAGTCCAGATAAGGCATCAGGTCTACTTTATTCAACAAAATGATATCTGCCTTTTCAAAGGCCAATGGATATTTATAGGGTTTATCGCTCCCATCGGCTACGCTGACGATGAGCATTTTGATGTGTTCCCCGATATTCAGCTCTGCCGGACATACCAGGTTGCCTACATTTTCAATGAAAAGGATCCCCGGCTCAGAAAAATCCATGGTGTGCACTGCATTGTGCACCAAAGGCGCGTCCAGGTGACAAGCACCAAAGGTATTGATCTGGGCTGCCGTGACCTGCTGCTTTCTAAGTCGTTCTGTATCGATATCCGATTCGATATCTCCTTCGATGACGTACACCTTCTGCTTCATGTATTTCATAAGCTGCTCCAAGGAAGTGGTTTTCCCCGTTCCCGGTGCGCCCATCACATTGACCGCATAAATCTTTCTTTCATTCAAATACTCTCTCACATGTTCCGCAATGTGGTTGTTGTGTGCGTAAATGCTTTCCTGCACGCCAGCTTTTACCATATGCATACTTTTATCTCCTTGTACTTATATCTAACATAGCATGGAACCTTACCGTTAAAATGAGGAATTAGGAATGCTTCACAGGAAACATGATGCTAGCGTTACCATCGATTTATCGCCCCCGCCGGGGTAATGCTGTTAAGTTAAGGATTTGCGCCAGTAAGCATGATTTGGTTTGTGATTATAGGTTA
>CAKQBK010000085.1 GCA_934216155.1 uncultured Dialister sp. | reverse complement strand
TAGAATACCGCTAGTGATGGGGTTATGAAGGGTATGATAGGTTATGTTTTTACATAATCGGCATGCTTTTAGGCTCTGGGGCTAGCGGTATTTTTTAATTAGGAATTAGGAATGAGGAATTAGTAATGAAGGTAGCGGCGCATGAATTTATAAAGCGCCGCGAGTATAAATAGGTTATTGTTGTGCTGCTAACGTTTGTGTCACGCAGCTAGAATACCGCTAGTGATGGGGTTATGAAGGGTATGATAGGTTATGTTTTTACATAATCGGCATGCTTTTAGGCTCTAGGGCTAGCGGTATTTTTTAATTAGGAATTAGGGATGAGAAATTAGGAATGGTGGTGGCGTGTAAAATATGGAAGTGATGAATAAATGAAATAAAGCGGTGTTATCGTTAACATCATTTTACTTACTAACGTTATCATCTCATTCGGGGAACCTGAGAAACTTGAGCATCCTTAGCAACCTGAGAAACCTGTTACATCAAAGTACCTAAAAATTCCATTTTATATTCTTATATAATGGGTTATAATAGGATTAACTATGAAAAACTTGAAATTTGATTTGTAAATTTTTCCCATTTCTTCTTTTCTATCATGGACGTTTATGATAAAATAGGAGCGTTGACTTTAACGTAAATTATAGTTTTTAGGTGACTGGTAGACTGGTGACTCGTGACTTGGAAAATGAATCCCAGTCACGAGTCACCAGTCACTAGCAACCAGATAGACACTGGAAAAGTGGTAGTGTGAGTAATACTAAGAATGCATGGGAGGCTTTATGGGACATATTTCTGTCATTGGTAGCTGTAATATGGATATCACCGTAGAAGCAGATAGAAGACCTGGTGCTGGCGAAACTGTCATGGGAAATCGTCTGATTGTTTCTCCTGGCGGTAAGGGCGCCAATCAGGCTGTGGCAGCAGCACGTTTGGGCTATGAAGTATACATGGTGGGCTGCGTCGGTGATGATGCGTATGGCAAAATGATGCTGGATGCACTCGCAAAGAGCGGCGTGAAGACCGATTACGTGGAAACATTGGAAAATGTAACCACTGGCACAGCACATATTACTTTGGCTGAAGGGGATAACAGCATCATTGTTATCAAAGGAGCCAATGATTTGGTTAGCCGGGAAATCATTGACAAGGATTGGGATGTGATTTCCAAATCTTCTCTGGTGATGTTGCAGCATGAAATTCCTATGGATACCATCGGGTATATCATTGATCGCTGCTATGAAGCAGGCGTACCGGTGATGCTGAATCCAGCACCGTACATGGATATCCCACAGGAATGGATTGACAAAGTGACCTATCTGACACCCAATGAACACGAAGCAGCGCTGATGTTTGACGGTATGGACCGGGATGAAATCCTGAAAAGCCAGGCTGGCAAGGTGATCATGACTGCTGGGGGAGATGGGGTCCTTTATGGCGAAAATGATGAGGTTGTCCATGTAGAAGGATTTACCGTACCTGTGGTAGATACCACCGGTGCAGGAGATACATTCAATGGTGCTTTTGCAGTGGGACGCTGCGAAGGCATGGGCGTGAAAGAAGCCATTCGTTTTGCCAATGCGGCAGCGGCTCTTTCTATTGGAAAAATTGGTGCCCAGGGCGGCATGCCTTGGAGAGATGAAGTGGAGGATATGCTGACATGCAAAAAGTAGGAATTTTAAACAGCAATATCGCGAAAGTTCTCGCTGATTTGGGACATACCGATAAAATTTGCGTAGGCGATTGTGGCCTTCCCGTACCGAATGGTACACCAAAGATTGATCTGGCTCTTCGCCTGGGTGAACCAAAGTTCATCGAAGTAGTGAAGGAAATGGCGAAATACATGCAGATTGAAAAAGTCTACATTGCGCCGGAAACAGAAACTGTCAATCCAGAACAGTGGAAAGCATTGCACGAAGTATTTCCTGAAGACCAGGTAGAATGGGTCATTTTGGAAAGCCACGAACAGCTCAAAGCCTGGGAAAAGGATTGCAAAGCAGTGATTCGCACCGGTGAAATCACACCGTATTCTAATATCATTCTCCAGTCGGGCGTTATTTTTTAATATAAAGGTTGCTCAAGTTGCTCAAGGTTCTTAGGCTTCTCAGGTTTTGTTGTGGGTGAAAATGCTATTGAAGCACAATAACCTGAGGTACCTAAGAAACTTGAGCAACCTGAGTTACCTGTAAGAGAGGTAGTACATGGATATTAATATGGTAGGGATTTGCAAAGCCTTCGGAACGAACAAAGTTCTAGGCGGGGTCAATCTCCACATTCGTCCGGGCGAAATTCATGCCCTCATGGGCGAAAACGGGGCAGGCAAATCCACATTGATGAATATTTTGACCGGCATTCACAAAGCCGACGCAGGGACCATTCTGGTGGATGGCAAGGAAGTGACTTTCCGTAACAACAAAGATGCGGAAGAACACGGCATTGCTTTTATTCACCAGGAACTGAATATTTGGCCGAACCTGTCGGTGCTGGAAAATCTTTTCCTCACCAATCAGCCAAAGACGAAGTTTGGTTTCATTGATTTCAAAAAGATGCGCCAGTTGGCAGAAGAAAAATGCCAGGAAATGGGAATTGAACTTCCACTGGATGAAATCGCTGGGGAATGTTCCGTAGGACAGCAGCAGATGACAGAAATCACCAGAAATCTGATGATTGATGCCAAGACGGTCATCATGGATGAACCGACAGCAGCTCTGACGGAAAGAGAAACCGACAGCCTGTTCAAGGTCATGCAGACCTTAAAGAAACGCGGCGTTTCTATTATTTATATTTCCCATCGTATGGAAGAAGTATTCAGCCAGTGTGATACCATCACTGTCATGCGTGATGGACAGACCATCAGCAGCCGTCCTACAGAAGAAACCAATATGGACCAGATCGTTGGCGATATGGTCGGCCGTGTCATGAGCGAATACTATCCAGCTCGTACCAATGTGCCTGGAGATGAAATGTTCCGCGTGGAAGGTTTCACACAGCCTGGCGTATTTGATGATATTTCCTTCTCAGTACGCAAAGGGGAAATTCTTGGCGTCGCAGGTCTCATGGGCGCTGGTCGTACAGAAATCATGAGAGCCATCTTCGGCGTGGATCCGCACCAGTCTGGAAAGCTTTACCTCAATGGCAAAGAAATCACCATCAAAAAGCCACTGGATGCGATCAAGCAGGGCTTTGGCTTCATCACAGAAAACAGAAAGACCGAAGGACTGATTCTGGATTTCTCCATTGAAAGAAATATTGCGCTCCCTAGCGAAGAAGCACTGGCCAAAGGTCATGTGATCAATGACAAGAAGGAATTTGAATTTTCTGAAAATCTGTCCCACAAGCTGGGGGTTAAAGCGGCTGATATCAATTTGGCAGCCAGCACCTTGTCTGGTGGTAACCAGCAGAAGGTGGTCATCGCTAAATGGGTGGGCATGCATCCGAAACTCCTGATTCTGGACGAACCGACCCGTGGTATCGATATCGGGGCAAAGAAAGATATTTATGACTTGATGAATGAATTGACCGCCCAGGGCGTTTCCATCATCATGGTTTCTTCAGAACTTCCTGAAGTCATTGGTATGAGTGACCGCATCATGGTCATCCATGAAGGACATATGGCCGGCATCATTGAACATAAAGATGCGACCCAGACACGTATTATGACACTTGCAACCGGAGGAGAGTAACAGTATGAATTCCGAAAAAGTTAAAAATTTAGTAAGAGAAATGGGGCCTCTCATCGGGCTGATTGCTCTCTTCATTGTCATTGCATTCCTCAATGACAGCTTCATTGATCCATCGAACTTGAAAAACCTGGCTCGCCAGATTTCTATCAATGCCCTTATCGCATTTGGTATGACTTTCGTCATTCTGACCGGCGGCATCGACCTGTCTGTGGGCAGTATCCTGGCTTTGTCTTCTGCCTTGATGGCTAGTATGATTGCCAAAGGCACCAACCCGGAAATGGCTATCATTGCATCTGCCTTCATTGGTATTGTACTGGGCGCTGTGAATGGTGTTATCATTTCTTACGGCAAAGTGGCTCCTTTCATTGCGACTTTGGCAACCATGACCATCTATCGTGGTGCTACATTGGTATATACCAATGGTAACCCAATTTCCGGCCTCTCTGATGATCCGCTTTTCACTGGCTTTGGTCAGGGCTTCATCATGGATATCCCTGTACCGGCTATTGTGATGCTTATCGCTTTCGGTATTCTGTACTTCATTCTGAAGAAAACTCCACTGGGCCGTCAGACCTATGCGGTAGGGGGCAATGAAAAAGTTTCCTATATTTCTGGTATTAAGATTGACAGAATCAAGATTTTTGCGTATGCTTTGACTGGATGCCTTTGTGCGGTAGCAGGTGCTATCCTCACAGCTCGTCTGAACAGTGCGCAGCCGACAGCTGGCATGGGTTATGAATTGGATGCTATCGCTGCTGTCGTTTTGGGTGGTACCTCTCTGGCTGGCGGCAAAGGTCGCATCTCCGGCACACTGATTGGTGCGCTCATCATTGGTACTTTGAATAACGGTCTGAACATTTTGAACGTGTCCAGCTTCTATCAGCAGGTTGTCAAAGGTATTGTTATTTTGCTTGCCGTTCTTATGGATCGCAAGAAAAACTAAGGAGGAAAACAAGTGTTAAAGAAAATTGCATTGGCTGCTCTCATTGGCGCAGCACTCGTATCTGTAGCTGGTTGTGGTGGTTCTGACAAGAAGGCAGAATCTGGCGCTGCTGGTGACAAGAAAGTCACCATTGGCTTCTCCGTTTCTACCCAGAACAACCCATTTTTCGTTACCATGGCAAATAGCGTAAAAGCAGCTGCTGAAAAAGCAGGTGTAAACGTAAAAATTGTTGATGCACAGAATGACCCGGCTAAACAGTCCAACGACGTAGCTGACCTGCTGCAGGGCAATATCAGCGTCCTCATCGTAAACCCGGTAGACTCCGCTGCTATTTCCAACTCCGTTCTGGCTGCTAACAAAGCAAAGATTCCGGTTATTACCATTGACCGTGCTTCTGATAAAGGCGAAGTAGCTGTACATATCGCTTCCAACAACGTAAAGGGCGGCGAAATGGCAGCTGAATACATCGCTTCCAAACTGGGCGAAGGTACTCCGGTAGCAGAACTGGAAGGTATCCCAGGTGCATCTGCTTCCCGTGAACGTGGACAGGGCTTCCATAACATCGCTGATAAGAAACTGAAAGTTCTGGCTAAACAGAGTGCAAACTTTGACCGCAGCCAGGGCCTCACCGTTGCTGAAAACATTCTCCAGGCTAACCCGGATGTGAAAGCTATTTTTGCACAGAATGATGAAATGGCTCTCGGTGCAGTCAGCGCAGCTAAAGCAGCTAACAAACAGCTCCTCATTATCGGCTTCGATGGCACCGATGATGGCATCAAAGCTATCCAGGACGGCTCCATGGCAGCTACCATCGCTCAGCAGCCAGATAAGATGGGTGAAATCGGCGTAGAAACCGCACTCAAATTGGCTAAGGGTGAAAATGTAGAAAAGAACATCGCCGTAGACCTGAAACTGGTAGAAAAGAAATAATTCTTTTCAAACTCTGACAACCTGAATATATCCATTCAAAAAACCGCAGTGAAAGCTGCGGTTTTTTACTTGGCAGTTGACAGTTGGCGGTTAGCAGTTTATC
This sequence comes from uncultured Dialister sp., assembly GCA_934216155.1. Lineage (GTDB taxonomy): Bacteria > Bacillota > Negativicutes > Veillonellales > Dialisteraceae > Dialister. The sequence goes on along the minus strand of CAKQBK010000085.1, from coordinate 2,734 downwards.
GTCAAACATCAACTATCAACCGTAAACTGCCAACTGCCGACTAAATTTCCTTGACGTGGTAAGCGGTCACTTTTATAATAGTAAAAGTATTTTACTGTGAAAATAGGGATTAGGAACTAGTAGCTAGGAGTTAGGAAATGCGAGTCATAGTGATTGATTGTTAGAGATGAATACCACATGTATGGCACAGTTATGGAACCTGAGAATCCTGAGCAACTTGAGCAACCTGTAATTTCTAAAAGAATAATGACTACTAACTCATAATCTTAATAAAACACTTTATAAGAAGGAATAACAACAACAAATATGAACAATGTATATGCCAATTATTTTACCAATGTACTTCGTGAGAACCAAATTAAAGTGAATGAACCGATGAAACGCCATACCACCTTTGGCATTGGCGGGCCAGCGGATTGTTTTTTGATGCCAGAAACCACAGAGGAATTGTGCCTGGTCACCAAATTGGCTCATAAAAACCATTTCCCTGTATTTATCCTGGGTGGTGGAGCCAATCTTTTGGTGCGAGACAAAGGAATCCGTGGGGTTGTTATCTTTACGGGCCGCATGCACCAGATGGAACAGAAAGACAATCTTCTGAAAATCTCCAGCGGCGTTTCTACCGCCGCTGCTGCCCGATCTGCTTTGGACGCTGGACTGTCTGGTATGGAATTTGCCAGCGGCATTCCTGGCTCTATCGGCGGGGCCGCTTACATGAATGCAGGTGCCTATGGGGGCGAAATGGCAAAAATCATCGTGTCCGCCACCACTTGCGATGAAAAAGGAGATCTCATTATCCATGATATCAAAGATTTGGGTTATGGTTATCGCAAGAGCCCTTTCATGGAAAGCGGAGAAATCATTGTCAATGTGACACTGAAACTCAAAGAAGGAAATCAGAAAGATATCAAAGCCTTGATGGATGACTTGAACCAGCGACGCAAAGATAAACAGCCTTTGGATAAACGAAGTGCTGGCAGCACCTTCAAGCGCCCGACCGGCCATTTCGTAGGGCAGATGCTCGAAGAATTGGGGCTCAAAGGATTCTCCGTAGGAGATGCCCAAGTGAGCGAAAAACACGCAGGGTTCCTCATCAACAACGGCCGCGCCAGCTGCGAAGATATGTTGACACTGATCCATGCAGTGCAGAAAAAAGTCAAAGAAGCCTACGACGTGGACCTGCATCCAGAAGTACAGATTGTAGGGGAAGAATGATTTCGAGAAACGCATATCTAAACATATAGCATCTATGGTTTATAAAGGTTAGCCATTCGGGCAGGTTATCCTCTATGTTTTCTTTCTGTCTAACAATTCTAATCTACCAAAAGCGAAAGGGTTATAAAGGGTTATGAGATTATCGATTGTCCCATAACCTTTTATAACCCTTTTTAACCTTTTGCTAAGCGGTTGTTCTTTGATTGTTAGGTTGAGAAATGCAACAGAATAATAACCCATTCAATTTGTGTGTTATAATAAAAAAAGCAAAGGATGGTGACAAACTATGGAAGTGGTAGCTTTTTATGGACCACCGGGAACGGGGAAAAGTGATCGGGCCCTGGTGATTGCCTATGAAAATAATTGTTCCTGCATCATTGATGATGGGATTTTGATTTATCATAGCCGCATTGTGGCAGGGAAATCGGCCAAAAGAGAAGCCAGTCGTCTCAAAGCGGTGCGCCGCGCGATTTTTTGGGATGAAGAACAGCGGGTGGAAGTGCGGGATGCACTGAAAAAAATCAACCCCAAGCGGGTTCTGATTCTAGGCACCTCTGACCGGATGGTGGTGACCATCACCAAAGCATTGGAATTGCCTATGCCAGTGAAATATATTCGCATCGAAGATGTGGCAAGACCGGAAGAAATGATGAAAGCCAGCGAGGCACGCCATAAAGAAGGGAAACACGTCATTCCTGTGCCGACCATGGAGCTGAAGCCTTATTTCAAAGGCTACTTGGTAGACCCATTGAAATTCTTCCGTACAAGGAAAAAAGAAGCACCGAAACGTTTCAGTGAAGAAAATGAACGGTCCGTAGTACGTCCTGTATTTAGCTATTATGGGAAACTGTCCTTTTCTGACCGAGTGATTGCCTCCCTGGTACGGTATGCGGTGCGGGACATGAAAAAACTCAAAGTGACCCATGTATCCAGTGAAAAAAGTACCAGTCAGATGAATGGACTCATTCTAAATTTAGATATATCCGTTCGCAGCGGTACCCCGCAGGATATCAAGAAAGCCATCCATACCATGCGAGATAAAGTACAACGGGAAATCGAACACACCACCGGCATGTCTCTGGAAACCATTCGGGTGGATGTCACAACAGGGGTAGTGAGATAATTTCTTAATGACTGGGGCTGTAGCGGTATTTGCACTAGCGTCTACCCTCTTCCTCTGGAAGGGGGCAGGGGGGATAGCTCGCATTAGCAGATATATTGAGATGATATGCTTAGCGTTGTCGGCGTTCTGCGAAGGCGGCTAGTCGGGATCTCTTCTTCGTCGGCCTATCCCCGGCTCGCAAGCGAGCCTGCCCCTTCCTGAGGAAGGGGGCTCTTGGAAGGTTCTGTAGTGATGGCATGGTTAGAGAAACAAGAAGCTAAAGCGTGCATGTGAAAGTTCTGTAGCGGTATTGTGGCTGGTTGAACATAGAGCTGACTTATGTATCAAAAGGTTCTGGCTCCGAGAAAATCGTAAGATTTTCAATGGAGCCAGAACCCTGAGAACCCTGAGAACCCT
>CAKQBK010000084.1 GCA_934216155.1 uncultured Dialister sp. | reverse complement strand
CTTGAGAAACCTGAGTAACCTATAATCACAAACCAAATCATGCTTACTGGCGCAAATCCTTAACTTAACAGCATTACTTCTCCAAGGGGGGACGCAGCTTACCGCTTATTCCACATTTTTGGGAACTCCTTGCAAGGATATTTGCTAAATCACGCATAAATTCGTGCATTTTATTTACGTGATTTCCTATAATATCTCACGATAAATAATAGTCATATGAATTATCGAGCAGCCACTATGTTAGAAATACAATGCCATACAATAATAACCTTGCATATAGAGTGTTTCACATGAGCTAAACCTCTATCCCCTTTCACATCCCGGCGAGCTATATAAACTGGTATCATGCCATTTGAGTTCAATCGGCCTAAGAGCAATTCGAGGGCTCGCCGCCACCACTCCTCACTCCTCACTCCTAATTCCTCACTATAAAAAAAGCGGTGCCTACAAATATGTAAGCACCGCACATAAAACGCTCTATTTTTCTTTTTCTGCCAATTGTTTTTCCAAGCGACGAACTTTTTTCATCAGCTCTGGCAAATGGGACAGGGCCGCTTCCACTCTTCCCCACTGGGCGTGAGTTCTAGCTGGATAGCCCAGGTAGGTTCCTGGTTCTTTGATAGTACCGATAATACCGGTTTTCCCACCAAAGACAGCATTGTCTACAATGGTGATATGACCATTGACACCGGTCTGGCCTGCCATGATGACATGGTTACCCACTTTGGTGCTGCCTGCAATGCCCACTTGTGCACAAAGGAAGCAGTCTGTTCCTACTTCTACATTGTGTCCCAAATGGCACAGGTTATCAATCTTAGTCCCATTACCAACCACGGTGTTATTCATGGCTCCATTATCCACCGTAGAGCAAGCACCGATTTCGGAATCATCGCCGATGACAGCGCGACCGAGCTGACGGATGTGATGGTGATGTCCATTTTCATCGGTGGAGAAACCAAATCCCTGTCCGCCTACGACTGCATGGGCACGAAGAACCACCCGATCACCTAGAATGCTATTTTCATGGACCACAGCGCCCGGATTGAGCTCGCAATCTTTTCCGACTCTGGCATGTTTTCCTACATACACGTATGGATAAATCACTGTGCCATCACCGATTTCTGCGCCTTCTTCGATCACCGCATAAGCCATGATGCATACATCTTTGCCAATGGTGGCTTTCGGGCTGATGACCGCTGTTTCGTGAATCCCTGGTTCAAATTTGTTTTCCGGACGGAACAGTTCAATCAGTTCGCCAAAAGAGCGACGGGCATCGGGAACCACAATTAAATTTTTCGTGTATTTAGCGGGGAGTTCATCCACAAGAATCACGCCGGCTTGCATTTCTTCGATGTGTTCTGCATAGACACCTCTGGCAAATGTCACATGAGAAGGACCTGCGCTTTCTGCACTGCATACATCATCGATGACAACGGAACCATCCCCATATAAAGTTCCGCCTACCAGCTCAGCCAATTCTGCTGTTGTTTTTTTCATTTGATTCCTCACTTAGACTGAGAAGAAGCGGCTTTGGATGTGCCTTCAATCTTAGCCAATACTTCGTCTGTAATATCTACCGCACCGGTTGGTACCGCTCTCTTGTGCATTACAATGCCAATATTCTTTTCCTTGGCAACCGCACCAGCCTGGGATTCTACCATGGACTGAATCTGCTTCTGTTTGCTCTGCATGAAAATCATCCGTTCCTGCTGGGCAGACTGTACTTTTTTCTGCATTTCTTCATCAGAAAGTCCACTCTGGGAATCCTGGTTCAGACGGTCCCGAATTTCTTTATCCTTGTTCGTAATTTCGTCTTCAATGCCTTTGATTTTCGTGGATTCACTTTCCAATTTCTGATAATCAATCACTGCCACTTTATTTTCACTGCCGCAGCCAGAAAAAACAGCTGCTACAGCCAAAAGTCCCACACAGGCCAATTTTTTCCATTGTGCCTTCATGTTTTTAATTCCTCCTTGTATACAGGTTGCTCAAGGTTCTTAGGTTTCTCAGGATTCTCAGGTTCTATGCATCGCAGTACCTTAGAGTTACATCCTATTTTTCCTATCTCACCATATATACTGCATCATTTTGTAAATATCTATGAAAAAATATACCAGTAACCAGTAGACCAATGACTGGTGCCTGAAATCACATTTCACCACTCACCATCCAATAGTCACCATATATTTTTCATAATAAAGAGGTATTGGGGCGCTTTATGAATTGTGCGCCCCTTCCACCACTACGCACTTCGCACTACTCACTACGCACTTTTAAAAAAAAGCAGTCAAATAACCAGCCGTTACTTACCACTCACTACCCGATTGACAATATCGCTGGTGACATCCACAGCGGATACGTTGGCTTTGTATTTCGAGAAAATCATCACCAGATGCTTATCGCTAGCTACCTGGGCCGCATCTTCTTCGATGTCTTTCATGATTTCCTTTTTGAGATCTGCCATTTGTTTCTGCTTAGCGTCAATGCGCTGCTGCCAATCTTCATTCCACGATGGATCCACCGGCTCTTCTTCCGGCGCAATCACCATGTCTTCCGGCTGGGCCAATCCAGCTTTGATTTCTTCCGCCGTTTTGGCAGCATAGGCATCCAGTTCTTTGGATGCTTTTTCTTTGGCCGTTTGCATTTCCTTGATTTCGTCCTGGGTCCAGCCAGCAGTATCTACCTGTTCTCTGGAAATACGGAGATTCATCAAGTCGTGAAGTTTCTTTTTCACGTCTTCCTTTTCGTCTCCAGTAACCCCCAATACGGTCAGTTTCATTTGCAAGTTTGCCATCTCGGCCCGTTCTTCCGGGGTGAGACCATCCATTGTGACCGGCTTATCCTGTTTCTGGTGGGCTTCATTGATTTTGGTATACAATGCTTTCAGCCCATCATTGAGTTCGTTTTCTTTTGCTTTGACTTTGGTTTGGAGTTCATCCTCAGCAGCCATACGCTGGCTCTGGTCTGCCAAAGCCGCACGAATCTGCCGCTGCTGGGCCGAGGCATGAATGAGTTTATTTCTTTCATTCTGATACTGTTCCAGCATGTGATTGTACTCTGTTTCCAACCGGAAATAGGTACTGTACTTCGGATGGGCTTTGACCAATGTCTCTAGATCGGCCACGCCATAAGAGGGAGATGGCGGCGGTGTTTCTACTTTTTCCTTGCCGCAGCCAGCCACAGCAACGGATAGACCGATCATCAGTGCTACCGCTACACCCCATACACCATTTTTATAGGTCATAAGCGTTCCTGGTGACTATTTACTTTCAGAAGCGGCTGCTTTGGACTGGGCTGCATCAGCCTTGGTCAAAGCGTCAGTGACTTCTTTAGTGATGTCAGTGCCACCATAAATGACAGCCGATTTATCAACCACCAGAGACAGGCCCTTCTTGGAAGCCACGGATTTCACGGCACCAGTGACCTGGTCATCCATATCTTTTTCAATGGCAGTACGTTTCTGGTTGAACTGCTGCTGCATATCTGCAAAAAGTTTTTCCTTTTCTGCATCGCTCATGCCCTGGGATTTGGCATCGAAATCTTTCTGCATTTCTTCAGCGGTTTCTTTCAGCTTCTGCTGGTAGTTCATAGCCATGGTGCCATTGTTAGAAATAACTTCTCTCTGGTCCACCACACCGATATCAGAAGTGGGAGCTGCATTGGCGGTATCACCCATGGATACCACAGCCATAGCAGCTACGGAAGCAATAAATACCCCTGCCAGAGCAAAGGAAAAAATCTTTACATTTTTCTTGTTACCAAGAGTTGTCATCATGATAGTTACACTCCTTACAAATGAAGGTGACTTGTGACTAGTGACTGGTAACGGGATAACTAGAAATTATTCCTAGTCACCAGTCACTAGTCCACCAGTCACCAAACTACAAGTTCGCAATCAGCCGAAGCCATTTGCCTTCTTCATCATTATACACATATTCCAGCGTCATGTAATTATGAATTTTATAGGAAAGCCCAAATTCATTTTCCTTTTCTTTGAAATCCCTATCATAGCGAAGGGCTATTTTTTCTCCAAAAGGAATCGTTCCAAATACATGATTGCTGTTTTCTACGAAATCATATTTATAGCCCAAATCCAAGACGCGTCCGAAATGGTGATACCATCCACCATAGAGATTCCATTTGACCGGTCCCGGATAAAAACGGGCCTCGCCAAAGACCACATTGCTTTGGCCAATGAAATGGCCCAGCATGCCTTCTATGGCAGTATTTTTATTTCCATCTCGCCCGGCATCCATCCAGGCTTCTGTTTTGATAATCCAATGGTCTGTCAAAGCATCCACTTTGAGTTCCGTGGTTTCGCCGGGGAAGAGATATACCTTCGTCTCAATGCCATATTTCTGAATGAACGAATCGTTTTTCAGAATCTCATTCATAGCAAAAGACAAATCTTCTTGGTGGCGACGAACAAAACCGATAGGCAACCCTTCCAGATTTTTCAATGTCCGTTCTGTTTCTGTCACAGCCCGAAGCATGAAAAGACGAGGAATGGTGGTTTTGTGAAACGTCAATTTCCCAGTGCGGACAATCGGCCCTTGGGGAATCAAAAAGATTTTGACCTTCGTTTTCTCTCCAGAAATGACATCGAAATTGGCTTGAAATTCTGGCAAAATTTGGGAGAGCACATCGCGCCCCGCCGATTCGGTCACGCTTTCCGCCCACCCCACAGAGTCTACCGGAAGGCCAATCAGGAGATGACTCATCAAAGCAGGAATGTCTTTGGCATCTTTTTCCACGTAAGCCTTTGCTTCCGGAGACAAATTGCCATAGTCAATTTCTGTTTCCACATCCTGGATCATATGACCCACCGGAAGGAGTTTCACATCCATCGTAGTATCCTGTCCGTAAGAAACATGGATATCGGATACCACATAGCCTACAATGACACGATTCATGATATCCGCCAGTACTTTATCGTACTGGGCTTCATGTAAGCGAAACAGATTGTCTTCCTTGCCCACCAGAATGCGCTTCCCAATGGCGGAAATACTGGCTTCGATTCGTTCTTTCACCGCATCCGGCATGGTTCCCGAAGTGGTCTCCACATGGACATGGATATCCTCTATGGGTGCTGCCATAGCAATCGACGGCAAGCCAATGGAAGAAACGAGCAGAGCCATCCCTGCTCGCATCATTCTTTTTTTCAAGGAAGAAACCATGAATCCTCCATCTGTAAAGGGATTAGGAATTAGTGATTAGGAAATATCATTCAAAATCCTAATCACCATTTTAGATTAATCCACCTGCTCTTCACACAAAACATGAACAAAAAAGGTACTCAAAATTCTTAAGGTTCTTAAGGGTCTCGAATGAAATAATAAAGTTAACGTTTATCGGCACATTCGAGAAACCTTAGAAACCTGAGTAACTTATAACTGCAAGCGGAATCATACCTGCTAACGCAAATCCTTAACTTACCAGCATTGATGTATTGGGGCGCTTTATAATTTGTGCGCCCCTTCCACCATTTCTAACTTCTCACTTCTAACTTCTCACTGCTTTTTAGAACTGTGTTCCGAAGCTGAAGTGGAATTTATTCTGATCGCCGTGGCCGTAGTCCAGACGAATCGGTCCGATTGGGGTCTGGAGGCGGAGACCTACGCCGACAGACCACTGGAAAGAATCATCGTCCTTATACCAAGGAATCTGTGTGCTGTCAAGCCCCCATGCACTGCCACCATCGGTGAAGACAACGCCCTGTACTTTCTTGGCAATCGGGAAACGATATTCCAGGGTAGCGGCATACATCTTTTTGCCCTTGAACTGGTCATCTTCGTAACCACGAAGGGTATTGGAACCACCCAGGTCAAACAGGTTGCCATAGGAAACCTTACCATCAATATAGCCGCCCATGAGACGAAGAGCCAGGATGTGACCATTGCCAAGGCCTTTGTAGAAACGACCTTCTACGTTGTATTTATAGAAATCATAGTCACCACCAAGGCCATGACCACCCCACTGGACGGAAGCAGAAATTCTACGGCCCTTGCTGGCATTGAAGTAGTTATCGCGGTTATCAAACACATGGGTGAAAGTAAAGCTATTGGTGGTGCCAAAATTATTCATAATAGCTGCATACCAAGAATCGCTCATATCTTTCTTCCGATCAGTACCAGCTGCGCTGCCCCAATCGAATCCGTCATGGTCATCATAAGATTCTTTCGCACTTTCAAAGTTCAAGTAATTGGTGCGATATTCGCTGGTGACACGGCCCCAAGTGAGGTTCCAGCCTCTTCTTCTCTTATCGTATTCCGCAATGGTGTTGCCATCTTTATCATAATCATCGTATTCATAGATGCGGTTGAAAATAGAAGCTCCCAGGGAGTCTCCGTTGGAATTGATCCATGGACGGGTGTAAGAAATGGTGTAGTTCTTACCATTGCCGGCACCGCCAAATTCCCAATGGAAGTTGACTTTATCGCCGGTACCACGGAAGTTGGTATCACCCAATTCCAAAATACCTACGGCACCATCGGAATCGGAGTAACCTGCACCGACAGTTACGATACCGGTCTTCTGTTCAATCACATCGATTTCGATGATGACGTTATGTTCATTTTCTTTGCCAGGCAACAGTTTCATATTGACATCTTCAAAGTAGCCCAGGTTGTACAGTCTTTCCATACTGCGGCTCGCCTGGAACTTGTTGAACGGTTTGCCTTTTTTCAGTTTCAATTCTCTGGTGATGACATGGTCTTTGGTCTTTTCATTGCCAACGAGGACAAAATCTTCTACCACGCCTTCAGAAATATCGACATGAAGGATACCATCGGAGGAAACCTGTACGTTAGGAATGGAAACAAGCATGTATCCCTGTTTCAGATACATATCTTCAATTTCTTTCAGCTTCTGGTTAACCAGGACAAAGTTCAATACACTGTCAGTGGGTACATTCATCACCGATTTCAAGTAATCGGAAGTGAAAATGGTATTTCCAGAGAAAGTCACATCATGTACCACTGGATTGGAAACCAGCTGATAGGACAGATTGACCCCTTCTGGTACGGAAGTAAAGGCAGGACGAATCTGAGAGAATACCCCGGTACTTCCCAAAGAAGCCACATCATTTCTGATGGTTTCTTCTGCTACTTGGGCTCCCACTTTGCTCTGCAACAACGGAAGCAATTTGGCTTTTACTTCTTCCGGTACACCTACGAAATCAACAGAAGTGATGGTCTTTCCCACCTGAGCAGCAATGGCATCGTTATCTTCTGCCGAGAGATACAGTGAAGCATCCCCTACTGCAACGGTCTGGTGAGATTCTTTCACTTCCATAGATGGTTCCGTATCTTTGGCGGTTTCGTTGGTAATTTCTCCCACTTTCCCAGCCTGCTGTCCACTCTTCACATCGATCATGGAACTCTGAGACATGCCGTTCTGGCTGCCACCCATCTGTGGTGCTTCTGCCATAGCCTGCATCCCAGAAAGGGAAAGCAGCATGGCAGAAAGAAGCAGTGCCTTTTTATGTTTCACTGTAATCATAAATTCCTCCTCTTATTCAATGTACAATGTACATCTGACTTGCATTTTTATGTAAAAGCGACACATGGGGTATCGCTGGTACAACAATATTAAATTAAGTGACTAGTGACTGGTGACTCGTGACTAGGAAAAACATACCCAGTCACGAGTCACCAGTCACCAGCTACCAAACTACCCTTGTCCCCGCAAAGCCCGTCCGGCTTCACCAACCACACTTTGGATTTCTTTTTCAGAAAGTGCTGGCGGAACTGGTGCAGGACGCACCACCGGTGCCGGGGTCACTGGGGTTGTTACCACAGGAGTTTCCTGACGAGCCACAGGCTTTTCAGAAACAGGCGTTGCTGTCACTGCTTCTGCTATAGAAGGATTTTCTACAGCTGGAGTTCCAATAACGGTGGTATTGACCTCTGGTTTTTCGGAAATAGAACCAGCCACACTTTCATTGTGATTTATTTCACTAGCCGCCATTTCTACTGGCGCGGCAGGATAGGCTTCTTGCTGTCCCATCTTTTGATATACTGACGAGCCCCCGAAAAATAACAGAGCTGCTACTATCATAGCACATCCGCGCAATCCCCACTTGCGAAATGTAGAAGGTTTGCGCGTTTCTTTCAACCGCTGCATTTCTGCCTGCGCCATGATGAGATTCAGTTCCCCAGTGATTTCCTTATGACTGGAGTAAGAACTTTCCGCTCGCTCCAACCATTTCTTCACCGCTTGTACCCTTTTTAATGTATCTCCCGACATGAATACCTCCCAAAAGAAAAAGGTCTTCTCTTATCTAACAAGAGACATTCTAGTAATTTCCATGCACTAAATGTCTATCAAGTCTACTTTTATAACTTATAATCCGAAAAAAGGCCATAAAAGTAAACTCCCAATAGGATACATTTTTCTTATTTTACCACGAATTACTAAATATTTCTTTAATTTTCTAGGTAAAATAAGGTTGCTGATCTTTTTTGATAGAAAATTGGGTTCTGAGGGTTCTGAGGGTTCTGAGGGTTCTGAGGGTTCTGAGGGTTCTGAGGGTTCTGAGGGTTCTGAGGGT
>CAKQBK010000083.1 GCA_934216155.1 uncultured Dialister sp. | reverse complement strand
TCTCACTACATCCCTGCGTCGCTACGCTCCTAGCGATGTAGTTCGCTTGCACACCTCTTTAATTCTCCCCCGGCGGGCAATGCTGTTAAGTTAAGGATTTGCGTTAGTAGACATGACTCCGCTAGTGGTGACAGGCTCCAAAGTTGCTCAGGTTTCTCAGGCTGCTCAGGTTCTCCGAATGTGCCGGTAGACGCTAGCGTCATTAGCTCATTCGAGAAACGTGAGAAACCTAAGTAGCCTGAGAAACCTGAGTAACCTTTGCATCAACAGAAATCATCGCATATTTCGCTTAACTTAATGGCATTACCCCGACGGGGGCGATAAGGCGCAACCGCTAGCGATACATTTGACAAATTTGATTTTCTAATATTGCTAAAGTCTTTTAGTATTTTATAAAAATAGGGTATTGGGGCGCTTTCAAATATTATGCGCCGCCACCACCACTCCTCACTCCTCATTCCTAACTCCTCACTATATGATTTTAGCCAAGGCACATTGTTAGGAAATCGTTTTCTACCAAATCAAAACTGTCCACTCAGCACAAAATGCACTCTCACGGGGCTCACTTTTTCGGCTTGGAAGTCCCGTTTCAGTGGGAAGCCAAGGTGGAAGCTGGCGGAGTAGTTTTTGCCGATCTGCTGGCGGACGCCGAAGCCGACGCTGGCCAGGTATTTGTCAAAATCAGCACTTTGTCCGCTCATGTGGATGCGGCCATAATCGAAGAAGGTAAAGCCATAGGTGTTGTGATTGCCTATGGGCATCTGGTATTCGGTGCTGAAGGTGAAGCCGCTGTCACCGCCCAGGTAGTTTTCTTTGTACCCACGAACGCTATACATGCCGCCGATGTAGTATTGTCTGGCGCTAACCATGCCGTCGATAGGACTCCACTGGGCATCGGTGCGAATGGAAAGAACCCGGCCCGGTGTATAAGATTTCTGATACAAGCCATTGAATTTATAGAAATGGAAATGCTGGCTGGTGGCTTTGGACATGCCCGGCTTGCTATCGCTTTCACCCATAACGAAGCTGTGTTTCCGATACAACACGTGGGTATTTCCATAATCGGTCAATGCCAATCCCAAGGAAACGTCCTGCACGGTATCGTTAACGATATTGAACCGAGTATCTTTCACCATGAAATCACTCTTGGAATTCTGGTGGTTGTAGTCCAAGGACAGTTCGATTCGTTTCTTTTCATTCACCACCAATGGATGAGTAAAGCCGATGGCGAACGCATTGGCATGGCCTTTCACCATGTCTTTGTAAGCCCCGTCTACAGTTTTCACCGCATTGGTGCTATAAAGGAAATTCATCTTTGTGCCGCGACGACCTAGGTAATGGCTATAAGTGGCATTGGCTGCTCTTGTGCCTTCACTGATAACGGTTCCTACGCCCAAGGCATCGCCCACGCCGGACAAGCTCTTATTGCTATAGAAGAGTCCCGTGCGATAGAGTCCGCTGGTATCGCTGCCCGCATTATCTTCAAAGAGAGACCAGGTGGTACGCTTCGGTTCATAGGCTACAATTTCATAATCCGTGGTGCCCGGTGCTTTGCCGGCTTTCATGACGATCCGCAGCTGGGTGGTATTGGTGCCATTGAAACGGAGCAGTTCTTTGTTCAATTGTTTCAAATTGGCCACATCCCCCTCTTTGAGGGACAGTCGTTTCTTGATGTAATCCGCCTTGATTTGCTGGTTGTTCACCACCGTGGCTTCTTCGGTTTTACCTTCCACCAGAAGGATGTGCACTGTCCCTTCTTCTACGGTCTGGGGCGGAAGGAAGGCACGGCAGGTGGCATAGCCTTTTTCGCTATAGAGGGCATTGATTTTCTCCACCACCTGGTACACGTCCTGCAAGGTTGTTTCTTTTCCTTCGTAAGGAGCCGTGATATCATGGATTTCCTTTTCAGAAAGAACCACCGACGGATCCACCAGAATTTGCTTCAGAGGGAAATGAATTTCCTCTTCCGGCTTATTTTCTTCCTGCTGTTTCTGCTGCAGCTGCTTCTGTTGGGCCGCCCGATCTTCCGCAATCTGCCGGTTCACCCGTTCCCGTTCCATGTATTGCTGCATGCGATTCATCTGCAGCGTTCCTGATTGACTGATACGATCAGGAGGTAAACTTTCCGGATTCGCCGCACATACGGTTTGGCTTCCCAGGAAACAACCAGCCAATACAGCCATCATCCATCCTACCTGTTTGATTTTCATACTGTCCCTCTTCATACGCCTCGATGTTATTAAGTTAAGCGATATTTGCGATGCATTCTGCTGATACAAAGGTTGCTCAGGATACTCAGGTTACTCAAGTTTCTCACGTTCCTCGAATGAGCCAATACCGCTAGCGTCTATTAGCTCATTTGGAAAACCTGAGAACCTTGAGAACCTTGAGAAACCTGTAAGCACTAGCGAATTCATACTAGCTACCGCAAATCCTTAACCCAACAACATGTCTACACGACCTATAATCATACTTACCTGCATAAAATGTATAAATATATACTATTATAACAAATAGCATGGTATCAAATCCACTTGTAATGTGTTCTCAAGTGGTACGTACATGAAGAATAATTTTATAATATGCTAAAGAATATTTAATAGGGTTCTGTGATCGTGTATTTCTATAGTTGCTCATGGAGATGATTGGTAAAGGTTCTGTTGGTGTGTCTTTGGTTTGTGACACGCTGTATGATTCCGCTGTCAAAAGGTTCTGGGTACTTGCTTTTCACTAATCGCTCATGGAGATGATTCGTGTATGCTAAGGTTCTGGTGGTGTGTCTTTGGTACGTGGCACTCGGTATGAATCCGCTGTCATAGGGTTCTGTTTTTTTGCATACCATCACTGCAGAACCAGCAAAGAGCCCCTTCCTCAGGAAGGGGCAGGCTCGCTTGCGAGCCAGGGATAGGCCGATGAAGAAGAGTTGTTAGACTAGCCGCCTTCGCAGAACGCCAGCACCACTATATATCTCATCTCAGTGTATCCGCTACAGCGAGCTATCCCCCCTGCCCCCCTTCCAGAGGAAGAGGGTAGCCGCTAGTGCAAATACCGATATAGGCACCTAATCCCTAGGGCCTAGTTACTAATCCCTAGCTACTAGTCACCAGTCGCCTAAAAAGTTTATCCAAACGCTTGACTCTTGTATCCTCTATGGTATATAATACAGTCAAGCGATTAGGACACCGCCAATGCACGGCGCCGAACAAAAAACATTGGCAAGGACTTAATTGTCGGGTAAGAAGAATACATAAGAGCTCCGGTGTGCCTACACACCGTTCACCCGCTTGAAGAACCTCCCTGGGACTTCAGGATGTAGAGCAACAACTTAAGAAACATGGATGTAAAAAGTCCGCATGGAAGAGAGATCCGGGTTGCCTTAGAGCAATTTGTACTCGATGGATTCTCTTTTTCGTGCGGGCTTTTTTGCTTAAATAAGTTTACACCATATGTAGTCCCCCCTTTGTGGCAATGTCATTAAGTTAAAGATTTGTGTTGGTAGGTGTCATTCCGGTAGTGAGCATAAGGTTCTGAAGGTTCTAAGGGTGCAAAGGGTTCTCAGGTTTCTCGAATGAGCTAATGAACGCTAGCGATATCATTTCATTCGGGACCCCTTAGAACCTTCAGAACCTTTTTCCAGAACGGAATCATCGCATATCTTGCTTAACTTAACAGCATTACCCCGACGGGGGAGATAAACGCTAATAATGATTTCGCCAGCGTCACTTGGCATATTCGATGAACCCTTAGAACCTTTAGAACCTTCAGAACCTTCAGAACCCTTAGTACCCTCAGCACCTTGAGCAACCTGAGCTACCTGAGAAACCTTAGCAACCTAAGAAACCTTTACATCCCATATGCTATAATAAGACAAATATATCTATCGAGGTGCTTTATGGGGAAGGATTTTGATTTTACAACTGGCAGTATTCCTAAGAAAATACTGCTTTTTTCTCTGCCTTTGATGGCGGGAAATATTTTCCAGCAGTTATACAATGTGGTAGATACCCTGGTGGTAGGACGATTTCTGGGGGAAGCACCGCTGGCGGCGGTGGGCAGTGCGTATACGCTGATGATTTTCTTGACGTCCATTTTGATCGGTCTCTCCATGGGAAGCGGGGTGTATTTCTCTATCTGCTTTGGGCAGAAGAATCCGAAGCTATTAAAGCAGTCCATTTATATTTCCTTTGTATCCATTGGTGGTGTGACGCTGCTCTTGAATGGGTTGTCGTACTTGCTTTTGGATGAAATCACCGCTTTCATGCAAATTCCCGCTGAAGTGGTGCCCTATTTCAAGGAATACTTGCAATGGGTCTACGGGGGCATCCTGGCGGTTTTTCTGTACAATTATTTTGCGGCCCTTCTGCGAGCGGTGGGCAATGCCATGATTCCTTTGTACTTTCTCATCCTGTCGTCTCTCATCAATATCGGGCTGGATTTGCTTTTTGTGCTGTCCTTTCACTGGGGTGTGGTCGGTGCGGCCCAGGCCACGGTGATTGCCCAGTATGCATCGGGTATTGGTATTCTACTCTATTATCTATGCTGCCGGAAAGAATTGTCTGTCTCCGCGGCGGACAGGAAATGGGATTCTGCCATTTTCCGGGATATTTCTAAGCTCTCTCTGTTGACTAGCTTGCAACAGTCTATCATGAATTTCGGCATTCTTTTGGTACAAGGGCTAGTGAACAGCTTTGGCACCATCGTCATGGCGGCCTTTGCGGCGGGTGTGAAAATAGACACTTTGGCTTATTCACCGCTGATGGATTTCGGAAACGCCTTCTCCACTGCCATTGCCCAGAATTATGGTGCAGGAAATAAGAAACGCATCCATGACTGTGTCATAGCGTCAGGGAAAATGGTGGTATCCTTTGCGCTCTTCATCAGTGCTTTCATTTATGTGTTTGCACCGGAATTGATGGGATTCTTCGTACCGGAAACAGCAGTAGAAACCATCGCTATCGGCACTGGTTATCTCCGCATCGAAGGGGCTTGCTATGTGGGAATCGGTATCCTTTCCATGCTCTATGCATACTATCGGGCCATCAAGCAGCCCGGCATGAGCGTGATCCTCACCATCCTCTCCCTGGGAAGCCGCGTGGTCCTCGCCTACGGCCTCTCCGCCCTCCCCCTCTTCGGCGTCACTGGCATCTGGCTCTCTATTCCGATTGGGTGGGCGATCGCAGACGTCTATGGTGTGTGGAAGGGCATCATGTCGAAGTGAGGAATTAGGAGTTAGGAGTGAGGAGTGAGGAGTGGTGGAAGGGGCGCACAATTCATATAGCGCCCCAATACCCCTTCTTTATAAAAAAACGGTATGCATGCTAAGTGTAATCTATACCTAGTATGCATACCGCTTTATTTTTATACTTTGCGGCGATTTATAAGTTGTGCGCCGCCACCTTCACTCCTCACTCCTAACTCCTAACTCCTAACTAAATAAAAAAGGCATTGAAATGATAGGTGCCATTTCAATGCCTTTTTATTTAGTGTCTGAATTAGTCAGCGCTGAACGGAAGCAGAGCGATAGCTCTTGCTCTCTTAATAGCGAGATTAATCTTACGCTGATGCTTTGCGCATGTGCCAGTTACACGGCGAGGAAGAATCTTACCTCTTTCGGAAACGAAGCGGCGAAGCGCAGCGATGTTTTTGTAATCAATGGTGTCTACGTGATCTACGCAGCACTGGCAGACCTTTCTTCTCGGTCTTCTTGCTCTATCTCTTCTAATCATGCTAGTTTATCCTCCAAAATCAATGCATTCTCAGAACGGAATGTCTTCGTCGTTGGACGAAGGTCCGAACTGACTAAAACTGCTCTTCGGCTGTCCCTGGTTATCGTTGGTGGTATAGCCGGAAGTGCTGTTATTGAAACCACCGTTGTTATAGCCAGTATTTCCACCGAAAGCATTATTCTGAGGTGGCTGCTGCATACGGGAAGCGGTAACCAGCGGTACAGCGATGAAGTTCGCAGTCACTTCGCTGACCCATCTTCTCTGGCCATCCGGTGTATCATAGCTACGGGTCGTGAAACGGCCTTCTACAAATACACGGCTGCCTTTTCTGAGCTGATTGCCTACAGCTTCTGCCATATTGCCCCATGCCACAACGTTAATCCAGTCTGTAATCTCTTTTGGTTCTCCCTGTGGTGTGGTGTAATTCCGATTGACTGCCACAGTAAAAGATGCTACGGCACGACCGGTTTTTGTTGCGCGAATAACCGGGTCTCTTGCCAGATTACCCATAACTTGAACTGAATTCATTGTTCTACCTCTTAGTCATCCTGTTTTACAATGATGTGACGGATAATTTCTTCATGAATCTTGATAACGCGGTCAAGTTCTGTAATCTGCGCCGGGTCAGCCTGGAAATCTACTACTACGTAGTAACCTTCACTCTGGTGTTTGACTTCGTACGCAAGATGACGTTTGCCCCATTCATCAACTTTGTCAACGGTACCACCGATTCTAGCAATGGTGTCCTGTACCAGTTTAACAGCAGCTTTAATGACTTCGTCATTTGCTACGTTCACGATGAACATAACTTCATACTTTTTCACGAAATTCGCCTCCTTTTCGGACTTATGTCCCATGTTTCTCATGGGAAGAGAAGTTGCCTGCTTCATAGCAAGCGAGACTATTATAGCAAAAAATTGAGTGAGATGCAAATGTTTTTTTACAAAAAAGTGAGAAGTTAGGAGTGAGGAGTGAGGAGTGAGGAGTGAGGAGTGAAGGCGGCGAGCCCATCGCATTGCTCTTATTCGACTATCATCATAGGGAGCCGAGTTCGTCTCTATATGCTCGCCGATTTTTGTCAACAGTAAGCAGTTGGCAGTAAGCAGTATACAAATACGACCTACTACCAACTGCAAACGGCCTACTTTATAAAAAAAGGGGTATTGGGGCGCTTTATGAATTGTGCGCCCCTTCCACCACTTCTCACTTCTAACTTCTCACTTCTAACTGCCTTTCAACACTTTATGTACCAATGTGACCAGCGTCAGTACCACCGTCAGGGCCACGATGGTCATGGACCAGGCTACGCCTACTTGCATGTATCCTTCCACGGAAAATGTCCAATCCAAGTACATAATGGTAAGAATCATGGTGGCAATGCAGCCGATGGCCAGCATGGTGGGATGGCTTCTATAGGTATATAAATAAAATATGCCAGCCATGTAACCAAAGAAACCAGCCGGCACCATCTCTCCGTGGCTGTATAAAACCAAAGCGATAGCCGATGCGATCAATGCGTATTTCATGTATTCTCCTTTTTGATACTGCGTCAACTTTAAAATAGTGAGGAGTGAGGAATTAGGAATTAGGAGTGAGGAGTGGTGGTAGGGCGCACAAAATTTGGAAGCGCCCATTTTTTATATTTTAGCCTCATAAGCAGACGCCCCAGACGCTGAGACCCATTTCAAATGGCTAGATTTACATTATCCTGTTAGGAATATAACAAAGATTCCTCCACGTTGGTCGGAATGACTCTACTGAAATCCGTTTGAGTTACTAAGTAAACAGCCGCCTAGCAATTAGCCTAGAACATATTCTCTAGCGTTCTTTTCTTATCTCTAGCGCTGCTTGACGATATCGTCATTTCGACCAAAGTGGAGAAATCTTTGTGTTATCCCCTACCACTTTAGTGACTCTTGCGATGTGAAATGAGACTTTTCGTTGAGAATTATAGCTAATGACGCTAATTACTATGATTTCATTGACCAATTTATATTGTCCATCAGTAGGCAGTTTAATTATATAATTGCGGCGCTTCCAAATTTTATGCGCCGCTACCTTCACTCCTCACTCCTAACTCCTAACTATTTAATCGTCTGCAAGAAATCCTCATCATTCCTCATCCACGCGAAGTGATCCTGTGTCTTGGCTTCCGGGCGGACGTTTTGGGGATCCAGGGCCATGGCTTGTTTTAGGTACGACAGGGCCTTTTCTTTGTCGTGCTTATCGGCATAGTTGGTGGCGATACCGTAGTAGGACCAGGTATTTTTCGGGTCCACTTGAAGCACTTTTTCGAAATAGAAAATAGATTCATCGTAATGCTTTCCCAATTTCTGGGCCATAGCCATATCAAAAAAGGCCTGGGTATAATGGGGATTCACTTCTAAGGCTCTTTGCACCGAAGCGATGCCATCTTCTGGTGAAACGTCAAAGGCCAGGATGATTCCTTTCAAAGACAACGCTTTATAATTCTTTTCATCTTTTTGAAGTGCCTCATTGGCTAATTTCAAGGCTTCTGTGTGATTGCCCTTCCCATAAGCCTGGGCAGCCTGGTGATAAATGGTCTCCGATTCTTTAGAAATTTCGTGCACAACCTGCGAAGATGACGCCACGGTTGTCGAAGAAGCCGCAGCCGTTTTCGCCGGTTCTTCCGTATTTCCACAGCCAGCAGATAGTAGCAGCATACTCACCGCCACTCCCAAGAGATAATATTTCATACATGCTCCTCTTCTAGGATAATATTTTCAATATCTATACGTAGTGGCTGCTCGTTAATTATTTAAGCTAAACTTCAATCGATTACTACTGTATTTTTCATGTATATTATACTATAAT
>CAKQBK010000082.1 GCA_934216155.1 uncultured Dialister sp. | reverse complement strand
TTGAGAACCTTGAGAACCTTGAGAACCTTGAGAACCTTGAGAACCTTGAGAACCTTGAGAACCTTGAGAACCTTGAGCAACCTGAGTAACCTTTCATTGAATCAGGAGAATCTATGAAGGAAGATAAATTACAAACCATAAAAGAAGACCGGCGGTTGCTTCCCTATGTGCCTGATGTGACCGGGCGGCGAACCAACATGGATCGTCGTCAGGGGAGGGAAGCGGATAAAAAGCAAAGAGAAGTAGATTTTGGAGCCTACGTGGCCAGTGCAGAGGCGGGGCGTCGGTTCAAAGTCCATATTCCTGTGCGGCTGGAATATAAGGAGAAGGGACGGACCATCAAACTGAAAGGCACTTGCCTAGATATTTCTTCTACAGGCATGCTCTTTGTGCTGGAAGAAAAGGGAAAGTCCATTGATATCTCTGGGCCAGTGACTTTGTATTTCACCATCGCTCCGGGAGATATGCCGGAAGGATATGAAATGAAAGTGAAAGGACTTCCTGCTGAGGTGGTGCGTAGCTTTGAGAAAGAAGGGGCCCCTGCTTTGGGGATTCATTTCAAAAAGTCACTATCCGAATATTACCAGGGAAAACGAGGAAAGTATCTCATTGCGCTATCTGCCTTTTTCTTGCTTTGTATTTCCCTGGTCATCATTCTTATGCGTTCTGAATCGGTGATTTATTTCAAGTTTAATAAATTTTTATACCTTTACAGTATCATTACCGCAGGTTTCCTTTTGACACGCTATTTTTTCGCCATCTTTTACAAACCGGTCAAGGTGGATATGCACTTCACGCCAGGCGTGTCAGTGATTATTCCTTGTTTCAATGAAGAAACGTGGATTCAGCGAACCATTCTGTCCTGTGTGAATCAGGATTATCCGCCGGATAAATTACAGGTCATTGTAGTGGATGACTGTTCTACGGACCACTCCATCGAAAAAATCAAAGAAATCATTGAAAAACTCGATGCTGATGATCCCTCGGGGCACATCAAAGACCGGGTCATGTACTATAAACAGAAAAAGAACAGCGGGAAACGTGAAGCGCTAGCCAAAGGGCTTGAACTAGCGAAACATGAACTGCTTGTGTTTGTCGACTCCGATTCGTTCTTGTCACCTTATGCGATTCGAAATATTGTACAGCCTTTCAAAGATACGGACATGGGTGGCGTTTGTGGTCGTACCGATGTGGCCAATACGTACACCAATTCTTTGACAAAGATGCAGGCTGTTCGTTACTACATTGCGTTCCGTATTATGAAAGCGGCTGAAGGATTTTTTGATGCGGCCACTTGTCTGTCCGGACCGCTTTCCTGCTATCGCAAGGATTTGGTAGAGAAATATTGTGACGCTTGGTTGCATCAACAATTTTTAGGACGAAAAGCCACCTTTGGAGATGATCGCAGTCTGACCAATTTCATTCTTCGTCACAACCGGACTGCCTATCAAGATACAGCCATTTGTGAAACCATTGTGCCCAATCGGTACAGCAGTTTCTTGAAACAGCAAATGCGATGGAAACGTTCCTGGCTTCGAGAATCGTTAATTGCTGCCCGGTACATGTGGAAGAAAGAACCTTTTATGGCCCTATCTTTTTACTTTGGCCTGGTGGTTCCTATCGCCGCTCCAGTGGTTGTGATCTACAATCTGATTTATATTCCTCTCATGCATCGTGTATTTCCTACTACCTTCTTAGTGGGCATGGCTCTCATGGCACTTCTCATGAGTATGGCCCAGCTTTTCCTTCGGAAAAGTTCCACTTGGGTCTTTGGCATTTGGTTCTGCCTGTACTATGAAGCGGTATTGCTGTGGCAGATGCCAGTGGCTTGGTTTACATTCTGGAAAGACACCTGGGGCACCCGCATGACTGCGTCGGATGTACGAGAAGCAGAAAAGAAAAAAGCCAAATTGGCGGAAAAGGAAGCGAAGAAAGCAGGTGGTCACCGATGACACTGGGCGATGAAATCTATTCTAGAAAAAAGAATCGAAAGAAAGCCATTCGCACTGTTTTTGAATGCATCGCTGTGGCACTGATTGTCTTTACTTTGTGGGAATTGTTTTTCCATACGAAAGTATACGTGCCCTATGACAGAGATAAGGTCAGTGCTTCCACCGATACCGGCTTTGTGGCGTTGTCCTATTTTGGTGTGGATCGCATAGGAAATACGTCCACTCTAATTGGTGAAAAACAGCTGAAGGAACATCTTTCAGCCATGAAAGACCAGGGCTATGTGACCATTACCCAAGAGGATATAGAGGACTATTATAAAAATGGGAAGCCACTTCCGAAAAAAGCCCTATACCTTATGTTTGAAGATGGGCGGCGGGATACGGCGATTTTCGCAGATAACATTCTGGAAAATTTAAATTACAAAGGGGTCATGATGACCTATCCGGAAAAATTTGACCATCCGGATCCAAAATTTTTGAAACCTTCGGAACTGACCGATTTGACTGATTCTACGTTTTGGGAATTGGGCACCAATGGCTATCGACTGGAATACATCAATGTGTATGACCGGTATCACCATTTCATTGGCGAAGTGGATCCGCTCACCTATGCGATGATGCAGCCGTACTTGGGACGAGATTACAACCATTACTTGATGGATTTCATTCGAGATAAGGACCGGGTTCCGGCGGAAACCATGGACCATATGAAACGGCGTATTGCCTATGATTATGAACGACTTCGTGATTTGTATACCGAAGATATCGGTTATGTGCCGCAGGTCCATGTGCTGATGCATGCCAATACAGGCCGCTTTGGGAATACACCCAGTGTGTCTCGTGAAAATGAAAAGTGGATTCGCAAACTTTTTTCCATGAACTTCAATAGAGAAGGCTATTCTTTCAATAATAAAGAAAGCAGTATTTACGATTTGACTCGCATGCAGCCACAACCGTACTGGCCAGTGAATCACTTGCTGATGCGTATCAAGTATGATACAGACCAGGATGTGACATTTAAAACCGGTGATGAAAGAATTCATAATTGGGACATTATAAAAGGGGCAGCCCAATATAAAGAAGAAAGTCTCATCGTTACCTCTCTGCCTGAAAGTCAAGGACTTATTCGTTTGAAAAACAGCGGCGGCTATTCTGATGTGCATATCCAGGTGCGGTTGGAAGGCAATTCCTTTGGTGGCCAAAAAGTCCTTTTCCGTGGAAATAAGGAATTGAATTCCTATATTTCGGCCGGTATTGCCAATGGTCGTTTTGTCATCACAGAGCATATGAATGGAAAAGATAAGGTACTCTTTGATGAGAAACTCAGCCTATTAGACGGTAAAGAACCGATTTCCGTTGATGAAGATCAGAAAAATGTGCAAATGGGTGTCTTGGAAGCGTTGACTCGCTATGCGGACACCAAAGATAAAGCAAAAGCCTATGCAGCCAAACTGGAAAAGACTAGAGAAGAACAGCCAAAGACTGTAGCAGAAGGGGGAGAGGAATACGAAGCTCCCGAAAGTTTCCACGCTCGCTTGGATCGTCAGTTAGATATTAAAGCCCTAGGCAAAGACATCGTGGTCATGCTGGATGGTAAAGAAGTGGCTTCTGTAGAGACGACTTTGACTGATGGTAGCGAAATCGCCTTGTGGGCTGGCTGGGATAGTAATGCCTGGAGCCAGAGAAATTTGGCTGATGATGTCTATGACGGTGTCTTTGAACGACTTATCGTTTCCAAAGCCGATGATAGTGCTGTGATTTATTCCACAGAACTCAAAGGGGTGGACAAAGTGAAATTTGATATCCATCAGAAATGGGAATCGGTGTTGGATTTCTTCTTGACACACTTTTAAAAGCAATTAGGAATTTGGAATGAGGAATTAGGAATGGTGGTGGCGGCGCACAAAATTTGATAGCGCCGCGGATTATATGTAGTTGGTAGTTGTTGGTTTATGTGCCGCGTTCTTGCTGCACATTTCGCACGAATACACAACGTCATTGATTTAAGGTTTATGGTTTGTTTGATAAGCCAAAACCTTAAACCTCAAACCAATAACGTTATGCCTTTGTGCAGAATGTATACTAAGAATACGGTGGATAAACCAACAACTAACAACTAACAACATCACCTAAAGGAAAAACTATGAAACGAAAATACATACTTGGCGCAGTGCTCCTGGCGGCCTGTTTTTTGTCGAGCGGCTGTAAGGCGGAGGAGCCGCTGGTGAGCAGCAGTCATCCACCGGTGACGCTTTCTTCCTGGGTGGTGTCCTGGGATGAAGACAATGGATGGAAGGAATATCAAAAAAATCCAAACATGTGGGATAGCTTATCTTATTTTGCTGTTACTTTTGATGAAAAGGGACACCTTCATGGACCGAAATCGCCGGTGCTACAAAAAATCAATGGGGCACGGTACTTGACCTTTGTCAATGATGTGCATCCCGAAAAAGGAAAAGCGATTGAAAAAGATACAGCGGTCTTGCGAAAAGTTTTGGGAACCGAAGAATCTCGGCGCCAACATGTGAAAGACATTTTATCCATCGCGGAAGATGCGGGTGCTGATGGTATTGAAATCGACTATGAACGGATAGCAAAAGATAATGATCCGGAATTGGTCAAACAATTTGCCAACTTTACGCAGCTTCTATTTCTTGAGTCCATTTCGGCCCATAAAAAAGTACGCATCATTCTGGAACCTTCCATGCCCATGGACCTTCCTTATAGCAGCGGACCGGAATATGTAGTGATGGCCTATAATCTATATGGCTTGCATAGTGGCCCGGGGCCTAAAGCAGATGGAGCGTTCATCAAAAAGACCATACAGAAAATGGCAGCCCTTCCCGGAAAGAAAGGATTGGCTTTTTCCAATGGTGGGTGCGTCTGGGAAGATGTAGGATTCTTTGGCTTACAAAAAGGAAAAGCCAAATTTATCACAGAAGAAACGGCAGTGAAGTTGGCTAAAGAACACCAGGCGAAGCCAGAACGAGATGCAGCCAGCGCAGCCCTTCATTTTTCTTATAAAGAAAAAGATCATACCTATGAAGTATGGTATGCGGACAAAGAAACGATAGAAGCCTGGATGACCCTGGCAGCCAAAGACGGCATTTCGTCTATCTATATCTGGCGATTGGGCGGAAATGTAACGCTGAAGAATCTAGGGAAATAGTTAGCAGTTAAAAGTTAGCAGTTTGCAGTTGGCGGTTCGCAGTTAACTGTCAACTGCGAACCGCCAACCAATTCTAAAGAAGGTGATGTTTTGAAGAAGCAATGGATACAAATTGCCTTGGCTTTGCTTTTGGCGGGAATTGTAGGAAGTCCATCCTCGGCAGTCGATGCAACAATGGCAACGACTACGGCCACTCCCGTTGTGGCAAAAAAGGTGACCTACAAACCGGAAGATGAAGCCCGGTATGAAGTGCTTCGGCAGCAGAATCAAGGACAATTGGCACCGAAGGAGCGGTTTATAACCACCACGGCTCAGGATATTGTTCTCACTTTTGGGGGACTCACACGTCGGGAATCGGTGGATGATATGCTAAGCCATTTGGATGCCATGGATGCCAAAGGGACATTTTTTGTGACCGAATTGGAACTCCGAAAGCATGCTGACACCGTGCGAGAAATTTTGCGGCGCGGTCATGGAATTGGTTTGGGTCTTCGTACCGGCACAGAGGGAGATTTCTATGAAACCTGTGCCCAGATAGAACGGCTGCAAAAGAATATGAATCGTCTTTTTGGCGTGAAGCCCACCATAGCCCGGCAAGTGTTTGGGAAAGAAACACCGGAAGTGAATGAAGCCTGCTCGGCCATGAGAATCCAGCTTTTGGGACAGACTGTGAATACGGTGCAGACCAAAGACAAGGAAGCCAAAACAGCAGAAGATATATATGCGCATCTTTTTGGGAAAGCAGTCACATCTATGGGACGAGGGCAGATCATTTACACGCGCTTAGATTTCTTGGACAATCCTTTACTGACTGGGGAAATTTTGGCGTGGGTAAAGAAAAATAAAATAGACAATATTGCTTATAGAAGTTTTATGGATAGTCCGGAAAATAATGAAAATAATGATTCATCCTATCAACTATGTTCTGTGGGAGATGTGCAACAAGACACAGCACATCAGTGGAGTTATCCTGTAAAAAATGAAAACGTACCCTCTTCTTTAAGAGAAGAAGCAATGAGCGGGGCGGATGTTTCTTTTGATTTTGATACGGAATTTAAGAAACGATACATTGGCGCACCGCAAGTTAAAGAAACCGATCGGGTCAGAGGATTTAGCCCAGCAGAACGAAAGAAGTTGGATACATCAGGCGTTGTGAAAAACGTGAAGGACAATACCATTTTCCTGACTTTTGATGATTGGAGCAATGATAAGTCCATCAACCATTTGTTGTATGTACTAAGGAAACATCATGTGACCGGGACTTTTTTCATTATTACTTGGAATGTGAAAAATAATCCGAATCTGCTTCGTGCTATAGCAGAAGAAGGCCACAGCATTGCGTCCCATACCCATCGTCATCGCCCCATGGTAGCCCAGGATGCAACCTATGGTGGCAATATGGTCCCTATGACAGAAGCGGAATACGCAGAAGATGTAAAGACCGCCTACAGAGAATTGGTGAAAGTAGTGGGAGATGTGAAGGTAGAGGGAAAACCAATGCTGACGCGATTCATCCGTCCGCCCACATTGGCTATCAGTAAATCTGGTGTAAAAAATATTTTGAATGCCGGATATACCTATATTGTGTCTGGATTTGAAAGTACCGATGATTATGCAGTACCATCGATGCAAGCCTTGGTGGGGGCCATGCAGCATGGGATATATGATGAAAAAGGAAATGTTCGTAAAGGTTCTATCCTGATTATGCATATGACCGATGCTGCAAAGTATACCGCAGAAGCGTTGGATGAACTTTTAACGGTCAATGAACAGAGAGATGATAACGATCCAAAGAAATTTAAAGTCGGTAGGCTTTCTGATTACTTGACCGATGGATATGACCAGTCGGCAGATGGAACCATGGATTTTGAAAAGAAATTGGTCTATCAAGCGGCTTGCTGTCGTTGACGAGATTGATATAATAAATGCGAAGCACCTATTTCAGGAGCTTCGCATTTTTGTGTTTTATGGAATAGAGAGAAGATTTGGGATGACAAAACAGATAGAGGAACTGCAGGTACTCTTTGATTTCTTTCGGGAAATCGACAAAGAAAAACTCATAGAACGAAAGACTTACGTTACCGGCGCGGTGCGTTGGGAAAATGATGCAGAGCATGCTTGGCATATGGCGATTATGACCATATTGCTGGCAGACTATAGCAATGAGCCCATCGATGTATTAAAGACAGTGACCATGCTTTTGATTCACGATCTGGTGGAAATCGATGCGGGAGACACCTATGCTTATAGCGGTGTATCCAAAGAAGCGCAGCACGCCAAAGAAGAAAAAGGAGCCAAGAGAATCTTTGGCATGCTTCCCGGCGATAAAGGGCAGAAGCTCTATGATTTGTGGATGGAATTTGAAGAAGGAAAGACCGCAGAAGCGAAATTTGCTCACACCATGGACAATATACAACCCATGATGCTCAATGATTATACAGGCGGTAAGGCCTGGAAAGACCACGGCATCGCTTTGAGCCAGATTTTCAAACGAAATGAGTTGACGCCGGAAGGCTCTAAGGCTTTGTGGGACTATGTGAAAGAATCTATGCTGAAACCTAATATAGAGAGTGGTCATATTCGGAAAGATGTGTAATTAGTTAGGAGTTAGGAGTGAGGAGTGGTGGAAGGGGCGCATCAAATTATATAGCGCCCCAATACCCTATTCTATTTTTATAAAGTTGGCTATCATCGCAGTTCACGTGAAACGTTGCATATAAAGGTTATTATTTTCCCCCATACCGTAATATTTAGCATAGAACGATAATGGCAAATGACAAGGTTAAAAGGGGTATAAAAGGTTATGAGAATACCGTTTTCACATAACCCTTTATAATCTTTTTAACCTTGTCGCTTGTGATAGCAGAAACTGTTGCACAGAAGAAATCAGCAGAGTAATAACCTTTAACATCATATTTCACCTGAAACATGTCGCTATCTGTTTTCAAAAATTCGGCGAGCTATATAAAAAGAAATCAAGAGATTTACCATCTATCGTTATAAGAGTAATTCGATGTGCTCGCCGGCCTTCACTCCTCACTCCTAATTCCTCACTCCTCACTACACGCTTAGTGTTTTGAAATGAAATTGTCTCATATCATAAAGGAGAACATAGTTGGGTTGTTTATGGAAACTCATCAAGTGGATGATATACTTGGTGATTATCATTGGAATAGCCGCAGGATGTTATGCGGGAAATGTGGCCTATAAAGAATTGATGTATGCGCCGTGGGATCGGATATTGGGCATTGAAAATCATCGCACTGATTTGAAACAGATGCAAGGACTGGAAGATCGCTATGGATGGCAGCGGGTGACCGTTCCTTCTTCCGATGGCACCATGCTTCGTGGTACCTATATTGAAGATGCAGCACATACGAGAAAAGCAGTGATTTTAATTCATGGGTTATATCAGAACCGTTCTATGTGCGTGCCTTATATCGATATGTACCGGCAGATGGGATACAATGTGCTGCTTATCGATCTTCGAGGACATGGTGGAAGCGGCGGTGAACGCACCGATTGGGGTGTCCATGACATCGAGGATTTGGACAGTTGGGTGGATTTCTTGAAATCTAAAAATCCGGCCATGAAAATTGGGATGCACGGTATTTCCTTAGGGGCTGCCATGGCACTTCTGTATGCAGGTAGTGACCAGGGAAAAGAAATTTCCTTCTATGTGTCTGACAGTTCCTATGGCAATTTAATGGAATTGGGACGAGATAAACTCTTAACTTATACAGGGGATGAACGATTGGTGCTAGGCATGGATATTTTGAATCCTTTCTTCCAGGCAGCTCTTTTCTATCATGACCACAAATTGTTGTACCAGCTGGATCCGGTATACCAAGTGAAGCATATGACATCTCCTGTTCTATTTTTACACGGTGGAAATGATACATTGGTACCGTCAACCGTAGCAGAAGAACTGTTAGAGGCCTCTGGCAGTAGCAATAAGTCGCTCTATATTTTCCAGGGTGCTTCCCATACCATGGAAATGGCCACCAATGGCCCGGCCTATCGAGAGCATGTGCAGAATTTCGTGAGACAGGCCTCATAAGTGTGGTACAATGGGGATGACTGGTGTTCTGTAGCGGTAGCATGGCTGGAAGAACATGGAGATAAGATGTGTATGTGAAGGTTCTGTAGCGATGGTATGGTTAGCGGAACATAGAGAAGCAATGTGCATCGTAAGGTTCTGGCTCCGAGAAAATCGCTAGATTTTCATGGAGCCAGAACCCTTAGAACCCTTAGAACCCTTAGA
Organism: uncultured Dialister sp.; assembly: GCA_934216155.1. Classification (GTDB taxonomy): domain Bacteria; phylum Bacillota; class Negativicutes; order Veillonellales; family Dialisteraceae; genus Dialister. The sequence continues at coordinate 47 of CAKQBK010000082.1, read as the reverse complement.
ACCCTTAGAACCCTTAGAACCCTTAGAACCCTTAGAACCCTTAGAAC
>CAKQBK010000081.1 GCA_934216155.1 uncultured Dialister sp. | reverse complement strand
AACAATCCCATTACCATGGTAATGATTTATTTTTCTTGTGAGAATCCACCCCTCTACTTTCCATGGAAGGTAGAATTAGCCGAAAGGCAACTCAATACACAATGAAAAAGCACATCTTCTTTTACAAGAGGGTGTGCTTTTTGTGTTTTTAAGAGCAGTGCGTAGTGAGGAGTGCGTAGTGGTGGTGGCGGTGCGCAAATTATAAAGCACCGCAATTATAATAGCTTGGTGACTGGTAACTGGTGACTGATGACTGCCAACCGTCAACCGTTAGCCGTTAACAGTTAATCCCTAGCTACTAGTCACGAGTCACCGTTTACACTAAATTTACAAAATAGACAAAAAATATACCAGAAGCTGTCTTTCGTTTTTACATCCATTTTTTACAATACAATCATCAACGCAAGAGCTTGTAAAAATAATAAAACGGTATGTCTCAAGGAGGACAAAATAATGAATCTGAAAAAATGGATGGCACTGACACTTTCTTCTGCAGCATTGGTCGCAGCCGCTGGTTGCGGTGGGGGAGATCAGCCGGCGAAGAGCGCTGCTGGTTCTGCTGCTAAGGTCACTGGTCAGGTCACTGCTTCCGGTTCTTCTGCACTGCTTCCACTGGTGAAGGATGCAGCGGCTAAGTTCAAATCCAAGAATCCAGAAGTTTCTCTCACACTCAATGCTGGCGGTTCTGGTACAGGTTTGAAGCAGGTGGCTGAAGGTTCTGTCAATATCGGTAACTCCGATGTACCAGCAGAAAAGAAGCTGCCAGGGGATAAAGCCAAGGGTCTGGTGGACCACAAGGTCTGCACCATGACGGTTGCCACCATTATTAATAAAGATATCGCTGGTCAGGTGAAGAGCCTCACTTCCCAGCAGTTGCAGGATGTATTCACCGCGAAGGTGACCAACTGGAAAGACGTAGGCGGCCCGGATGAACCGATTGTTCTGGTAACTCGTCCAAGCACTTCCGGCACTCGTGCTCTTTTCACCGAATTGGCACTGGCTGGTCAGGAAGAAGCTTCTAACAAATCTTTGGAAACCGACGATAGCGGCACACTGATTCAGAGTGTAGCCCAGACCAAAGGGGCTATCGGTTATGTAGCTCTTCCGTACCTGGTCAATAACAAAGACGTAGCCGCTCTGGCTATCGACGGCGTAGAACCGACTTTGGAAAATACATACAACGGCAAGTACAAAGTTTGGGGTTATGAACACATGTATACCAAAGGCGAACCGACCGGCGCAGTGAAAGTCTTCCTGGATTACATTCTCTCCGATGAATACGGTGTAGAAATTGAAAAACAGGGCTACGGCGTTTCTTCTAAGATGAAGCAGTAATTTGGTAACTAGTGACTGGTGACTGGTATCTAGGGATTAGTAGCTAGGGATTAGGGAATAGAGATATTTCCGAACTCAAAATTCCAAAACCTTAAACCAATAACACTTGGGAGTCTGCTAATTGAAATCCAACGGACTCGGTGCATAAACCTAACAACAAACAACTAACAACAGATCAGGCAGTTAACAGTAGACAGGGCCATTCTGCCTACTGTTAACTGCCTACTGCTAACTCGGTACAGATCGCTCATTCGAGGCCCCTGAGAACCCTCAGAACCTTGAGAACCTTCAGCAACTTGAGCAACCTGAGTAACCTAAGAAACCTGAGCAACGTATTTTACACAAAGGAGATACTATGGATAACAGTATGCGGCAACAGCACATGTTTCGCCGTGAGTATTTTGGGAAAGGGCTATCCACGCTATGCGGGGGATTTCTGGTGGTGCTGACCATTGCGATTGGCTGTTTCCTTTTGGCCAAAGGGATGCTTTCATTCACTACCTTTGATCACTCTATTGGAGAATTTCTTTTCTCGTCGGTTTGGAAACCTAGTGATACAGAAACCGGCGGCGGACAGATTGGGGCGGCCATTTACATCTGGGGGTCTATCCTGACTTGTCTCACCGCGTTGGTGATTGCGGTGCCCTTTAGTTTATCCACAGCAATTTTCATGACACAAATTTCTCCGAAAATCGGGGAAAAGCTCATTCGTCCAGCGGTGGAAATATTTGTGGGAATTCCTTCCGTTGTATACGGCTGGGTCGGGCTGGTTGTGCTGGTTCCGCTCATTCAGAAGGTATTTGATCGGTCCCATGGGCAGTCTGTGCTGGCAGCAGCGATTGTTCTTTCTGTCATGATTTATCCTACTATTACCTCTGTTTCTGCTGATGCCATCCGCAGTGTCAACAAGAAATACATCGAAGGGGCCTATGGTTTGGGTTCCACTCGTTGGCAGATGATTTACAAGGTACTCCTTCCGGCAGCCATGTCTGGGATTTTGACCGCCATTGTACTGGGATTGGCCCGTGCTTTTGGGGAAGCCCTGGCAGTTTCCATGGTGATTGGGAAAATGCGTGCGTTTCCTCATAGCTTGCTGGACCCGACGAACAACTTGACCGCCGCTATTGCTTCTGATATGGGCGGTGCTATGGACGGCGGTGAATTCAACGCGGCTCTGTGGTCTATGGCGCTGTTACTGTTTATTGTGTCTCTTCTGTTTATCTTGGTGATTCATATGATTGCCGCTAGAAAGGAGAAAATTGCATGAATGAACATAGCCTTTCCGCAGACGATCTTCGCCACGTGAGCGGTTCACTGAAACGGGCGCATTTGTCGGATAATATAGCCACCGCTGTTTTTTATGTGGTATCCGGGGCCTTCGTTTTGCTTCTCATTGCTTTTACCCTGTATGTGGTATGGGGCGGTATCAAAGCGTTCAAACCGGAAATATTTTCTTTCTCTGCCTCTGGCATAGGTAATCAGTTTTTCAACACCGTATATTTAGTATTTCTTTCTTTGGTCATTTCTGTACCGATTGGTATTTTCGCCGGTGTCTACATGGCTGAATATGCACCGGAAGGGCGCATCATCAATGCCCTTCGCATTGCCATTGAAACTTTGTCCTCTCTGCCGTCCATTGTAGTAGGGCTCTTTGGTTACCTGGTATTTATCATCATGGCAGGGGCCCAGTGGAATCTCTTCGCTGGGGCACTGGCTGTGTCTGTTCTTTCTCTTCCGCTCATCACGGCGACCACCTATGATGCTTTGAAAGCACTACCTGCAGGATTTAAGGAAGGCAGTCTGGCATTGGGAGCCACTCATTTTGAAACCATTTGGAAAGTCATGCTTCCGGCGGCTATCGGGCCTATCGTGACGGGTATCATTCTGGCCGCTGGCCGTGGATTTGGCGAAGCCGCTGCTTTGCTGTATACCGCAGGGATGAGTACTGATATCAGCTGGCAGGTGTGGAATCTGGCATCTCCTGTATGCCCGCTCAATCCATTCCGCCCTGGTGAAACCCTTTCCCTGGCCGTTTGGGCCGCTCGTACCGAAGGCGTTGGCGGATCCGCTGCGGATGTAGCCGCTGCGGCATCGGCAGTACTGATGATTATGGTTCTGGTATTCAGCATCGGCGCCAGATTGATCAGTGCTTATATTTCTAAGAAAACAGAAGGAGAAAAAGCATAATGTTATATAATGATAATTCCATGGCCGTACAGGCAGCTGCTTTGGCACCGGCGATTTCGGTTTACAACAATATCAGTTTCGATTGCAAACATGTCAATCTGTTTTATGGTTCTTTCCAGGCTTTGAAAGATATCAACCTTCGGATTGAAAAGAACCAGATCACGGCTCTCATCGGACCTTCTGGTTGCGGGAAATCCACATTCCTCCGTTCTTTGAACCGCATGAATGATTTGATTTCCGGTTGCCGCGTGGAAGGGGAAATCCTTCTTTCTGGCGTGGATGCCTACAAAGATATCGATCCGATTGTTCTACGTCGCCATGTAGGCATGGTATTCCAGCAGCCAAACCCATTTCCAAAGAGCGTCTACGATAATGTCGCTTATGGTCCCCGTCTGAAGGGGATTACCAAAAAATCAGACCTGGATGACATCGTAGAAAAAAGTCTGAAACAGGCAGCCATTTGGAACGAATTGAAAGACCGTCTCCATAAATCCGCCCTTGGCCTGTCCGGCGGCCAGCAGCAGCGTCTCTGCATCGCTCGCGCTCTGGCTGTAGAACCGGAAGTACTTCTCATGGACGAAGCCACCTCTGCACTGGATCCTATTTCTACCGCCCACATCGAAGAATTGGCCATGAAACTGAAGGAACACTACACCGTCATCATGGTCACCCACAACATGCAGCAGGCCCAGCGTATCGCTGATAAGACCGCTTTCTTCTACCTGGGCGAAATGGTGGAATATGGCGATACCAAGCAGATTTTTGAAGCACCGAAAAAAGAACGGACAATTCGGTATATTTCCGGGAATTTTGGTTAATCTCGTGACTGGTGACTGGTGACTGGTGACTGGTGACTAGGGACTGGGGATTAGGTTAAGGTTCTAAGGGTACTGAAGGTTCTAAGGGCACTAAAGGGTTCTCGAACGTGGCGGTAACCGCATCGGTCATTTCGACCGATCCTATTTGTGCTAGATAGCATGGATGTATTGAAATGAGATGTGCCCCTGAGCTTTCGTCATCCCGAGCGTAGTCGAGGGACTTAGTAGCGCCAGCGGTAAGGGGTTAAGGATTCAAACCATTAAGCTGAGTCTTACTAAGTGATACTAACATCTATAGGCACATTCGAGGACCCTTAGAACCTTGAGAACCCTTAGGACCTTTTTTCAGCAAAAATCCATCGTCACCATCTTAGAAATATGTTAAAATAATAGAAAAAATAAAAACCGGCAGATCGGGAAATTAAGTACCCCTCTAGCCGGCTTTTGGACTTTTATATCATCAAGGAATTAGAATGGGAGAAAAATATAAAATTTTGCGACGCTTTATGAATTGTGCGTCGCCACCATCACTCCTCACTCCTAATTCCTCACTCCTAATTCCTCACTCCTAACTATATAGATGTACAATTTCATCCTATTGTTATTCAAACCGTATAAAAGGAGAAAAATATGCCTTTAGTCTATTGCGTCGAAGATGATGAAAGCATCCGTGAACTGGTGATGTATGCTTTGAAAGGCCAAGGATACAAAGTGGAAGGCTTTGGAGAATCGGGCCCATTTTATGAAGCGTTAAAGAAAAATATTCCAGACATGGTCCTTTTGGATATTATGATTCCTGGAGAAGATGGGCTCACCATTTTGAAGAAAATTCGTGGCACCAGCAATTTGCAAAATATTCCTGTCATTATGATGACAGCTAAAACCAGCGAATTTGATATCGTCAAAGGATTGGATTATGGAGCCGATGACTATGTGACGAAACCATTTGGTATCATGGAGCTGTTATCTCGTATTCGCTCGGTGCTCCGGCGGACGAAGAAAGCCGAAGAGCCTAGCAAAAAAATGCTTTCCTTTGCTGGCATAGAAGTGGATCAGGAACAGCATCGGGTGACCGCTGATGGGAAGGAAATACAGTTGACCCTTAAAGAATTTGACTTATTGTGCTATTTGATATTAAATAAAGGCATTGTTCTTTCTAGGGACCAGATTATGCAAGCCGTATGGGACTCTCCTTTTGAAATGGAGAGCCGCACCATCGATATGCATATCATGAGCCTTCGGCAGAAACTGGGCAGCGAAGGCGCCTCGATCCGCACTGTCCGCGGCGTAGGCTATCGGCTGGGGGAAAGATAATTGTAAGAATAAATAAGTTGTTTGTTGGTTGTTGTTGGTTGTTAGGGTTGTGCTCCAAGTTCTGGGGATACAATTTGCACAAAAACACAGTGACATTGGTTTAAGGTTTATGGGTTATAGATTATCATTCAAACCTTAAACCCAAAATCAATGCCTCTTTCAACTCAGCAAGTTGTCACCAAAGGTCTCGGAGGATAAACCAAACAACCAACAACTAACAACTAACAACATAGTAAGGAGTATTTCATGCGAGGAAGAATTTACAAAAGTTTACTATTCATGGGCGTCATGTCTGTGGTTCTGACTTTTATTTTGTCGGCCATTTTGTACTACCAAGGCATGCAGGAACAGATCAGCCATGAATTGGGACACATGACCAGCACCATTTCCGGGGCTATTTCCAAGGACCGACAAGAAGATTCAGAAGCGTACTTGCAATGGATTTTTGATAAAAACCAGGGCGATGTCCACGTGGTATGGCTCGATACCGATGGCAGCGTCCTATTTGACAGTGACCATAAAGATGAAAACTATGCCGCCAGTGGCGAAGTGGTGGAAGCTATGAAATCTGGCAGCGGTCATGAAGTGCACAAAGACTCTTTTGACAAACCAAAAAGTTACTACGCCGTACGTAACGAAGATGGCACCATTCTTCGATTGTCCAGCGGCCGTATGGTGAGCTACCGTGGCTATTCAGCTTATTTGCCTGAAATCATTGTATTTATGTTGGTTTTCATGGTAGGATGCATTGCCGCCGCCGAAAGAGAGACAGAAAAAATACTGAAACCTTTCCACCTGTTGGGGGACTTGGTGCAGAAAATTATGGACGGGCAGAAAATTGAAGAAGTGCCCGCCGATTACAAAGAACTGCGTCCATTGATTCGCAAAGTGGAAGAGCAGCACAATGACATTGAAAGCTACCTGGAAGATATCGAAGAAGAAAGAAATACCATCCGTATCGTGGTAGATACCATTTCTGATGGTATTATTCTGCTGAACGAACACAAAGAAATCATTGACTACAACAAGACCATTGAAGACCTGTTCCGCTTGAAAGAACAGAAGAGATATCGCCGTATTGCCAGCCTTTATCATGACGAGGATTGGCTCCGGGTTATCGGGAAAGCCTATCGAGCAGAGGGGAAACAGGAATACACCATGACCCTCTTTGAAAAGCCGTTCCGTATGGTGATGAATAAGATTGAACTGTCTGACGGCCATACGGGCCTTTTGATCGTGCTTCGTGATATGACCACTTCCTATATGGCAGAAAAAATGCGCCGCGAATTCTCCGCCAATGTGTCTCATGAACTGAAAACACCATTGACTTCCATCAGCGGATTTGCGGAAATGATTGCCAATGGCATGTATCAGAAAGAAGAGGACGTCCGCATCTTTGGCAGCCGGATTTACAACGAATCCCAGCGGATGCTCACTTTGATTGACACCATTATGCATTTGTCCAAAATCGAAGAAACAGAAACCACCATTACCTGGAAAACCGTTTCTGTGGATAGCTTAGTGCGCTATGCCGCTGATTTGATGAAACCGCAAGCCTCCGCCAAAGGTGTCACCATCCAAGTGGATGCGCAAAAACTCTATACCTATGGCAACGCTGCTTTGCTGTCGGAACTGATTATGAACCTGTTGGATAATGCAGTGAAATACAACCATCAGGGCGGACAAGTGACGGCTCGCCTCACCGAAGAAGGAGACGACAAGATGCGCCTGGTTGTTTCCGACACGGGTATTGGCATTCCGAAGGACAAACAAGGCCGCGTCTTTGAACGTTTTTATCGTGCCGAAGAAAGTAGAAATAAATCCACCGGCGGTAGTGGATTGGGTCTGGCCATTTGCAAACATATCGTAGAGAAACACAAAGGCACCCTTTTGATAGAAAGTGAAGAAGGGGAAGGCACCACCGTGACGGTCATTCTGCCCCGCATGAGCGACATGGATGTATCCAAAGAACAGGCCGAAGCCCTGACCGCCCAGCAAGAAGCCGCCGACGCAGAATCGGGTAAACTGGCCCAGCAAGAAGCCGAAGAAGACCGACAAGAACTGCTGCAACTGGAAAAAGAAACAGAAGAAGCCAAAGCAGACAAAGCCCATCATCACAAGGAGAAGAAACTCAAGAAAGACAAAAAAGGAAAGAAAAAAGCGGATCGAAATAAACACGGAAAAGTGGATGATCCGGCGGCGAAAGAAGAAAAGAAGAAGAAATGATTCTTTTGTAACTGGAATGCTGTTACGTTAAGCGAAACATGGGATGATTTCCTTTGAGTCAAAGTTTCTCAGGTTGCTCAGGATTCTTAGGTTTCTCAGGTTCCTCGAATGAGATTGATAACGCTAGCGTTATCTGAGTCACCAGTCACTACATATTTCCAATAAAAAACGGATTGTAATAGAAATGAGAAAATATTATTTCTATCACAATCCGTTTTTTGTCTTGGTTTCCCTAGCGTCTATCGGCACATTCGGAGAACCTGAGCCACCTGAGCCACCTGAGAAACCTTTATATCATCAGGAATCATCGCCAATATCACATATCGTTAAAACTGAGGTGTTACCTATTTCTTCACCGCCGTAAACGTCCCCTCTTTGGCATTAAGAGTCAACGCATAGGTAGAAGAACCAGCGTGAAGGAGGATTTCCTTCTTGGTGACTTCAAAAGAAGCGGCGCCGGATTCATTGAGAGAGGCACTGCTGAAGGCCGTAGAGAATACACCCCGTTTATAAGAAACAATAGAAGCACTTTCCGCATTTCCTGTTTCAATCAAATAGAAACGAAGCCCATTGCCATCATTCACCAGCTGCGTCACAGATACCTTCGCATCCTGGTTTCCATCAGTGGAAACATTCACCGGAAGGGAAGATAAGGTGAGTACACTGCTGGAAGCCTTGGTGGAGAAAACAAGGTCTGCAGAAGCCGTGTCAGAAGCAGTCAAATTCATCGCCAGCTTCTGATCACTGGAAAGAGACGTCTGGAACGCCGCCTCCCCCTGGCTGACCGCTAGTACGGTCTCATTGCCGGTGAGCCAGTTGGCAGAAATAGTGCCAGCAAGAGCAAAAGTGCACAATGCTGATGCGATACATACCTTTTTAAACATAGTATCCCTCCTTATAAATAAAGAACTATTATCCCTATTATAGAAGAAAATAGGGGAAGTAGCTAGTTCATAGAAAAAGTTAGGAATTAGGAGTGAGGAATGAGGAGTGGTGGAAGGGGCGCACAAAATTTGGAAGTGCCCCAATACCCCTTTGATAAGATGTTACTCAGGCTACAAAGGTTTCTCAAGGTTCTCCGGTTCGTCGCATGTGCTTCTGACCGTAACCATCATTTCGACCGATGGGATTAGTGCAGAATGACTCTGTAGAGTAGTTAGGTACTATGTTCCCCAGAAGTGGAGAAATCTCAAATCTCCAGCGAAATTTACACCAGTTGAACTAAACCATAACGGGATATTTCAGCGACGTTCATTATCGCTTTCCGTGGAAGCTAATGCAAACCTTAAACCAATGACACCTTCAACACAGGTTAAGTACAAACCATGAACTCGGAACGTAACCCTTCAAACCAATTCACTAAAAAATAAAATACCCAATGGCATACCCTTTATAACCTTTTGACAAGCGGTTGATTCTATTTGTTACATAGAAGAAGTAAGCACAATAATAACCCTTTTACTAGCCCTATGTGCTGATTGTTAGATATTCAGTCTAGGAGAAACAAAAAATTGTAAAAAAACATTTGACACAGACCGATTCAATTGATATAATAATCTACGCTTGAACGGAGAGGGCGAACTTCTAAGTTCTGAAAACAGAATAAAAAAGTTAGTTGACAAGTTCAAACAAAT
>CAKQBK010000080.1 GCA_934216155.1 uncultured Dialister sp. | reverse complement strand
ATTCATTTATTTTTAATAATCAACGGTACGAATAAGACAAGGAGTACCGTTTACACAAAATACTTGACACTATCAATAGGGCACAAAAACGGTATCGTCACTATTCATGTAAAACAAAGCGAAAAGGGTTATGAAAGGTTATGCCATTAGCGGTGTTTTCGTTATTTCGACCGATGGAAAAACACTAATGGCATAACCCTTTATAACTTTTTATCAATCCATATCACTTCCATGTAACTTATAGAATCAGCTGCATATAACCTGTCCGAAGGGCTAACCTATTTCCTGAAACGAAATCATCGAAATGATAGAAACCGTTGAAATCTCATTTTCCTAGGGCCTAGCTCCTAATCCCTAGCTACCAGTCACTAGTCACCCCAATATAATCCTATTGCCTTTTATGCAATAGAATTGTATAATGTTACAAGATTATATAGTAAGGAGCATAAAAATGGATTTTGAATTGATTCAGCATGCGTTGCCTATTTTGCTCTTAGGCGCTGGGGTGACCATCGAAATTACGGCTGTCAGTGTATTTATCGGGTTCTGCATTGGCTTATTTGTAGGGATTGCCCGTATTTCTCAGGTGAAGATTCTTCGTATCATTGCGGCTGTTTATGCAGACTGCATCCGCGGGACGCCGCTTTTGGTACAGATTTTCCTGATTTACTTTGCGCTGCCTATCGTGACGGGGCACCGGGTGGAACCGTTTGTGGCTGCGGTGGCGGCTTGCGGTATCAATAGTGGCGCCTATGTATCCGAAATTTTCCGCGCTGGTATCCAGGCCATCGATCCGGGCCAGATGGAAGCGGGCCGTTCTTTGGGGCTCACTTGGTGGCAGACCATGTACTACATCATTTTGCCCCAGGCGATTCGGAATATTTTGCCACCCTTGGGTAATGAATTTATTGCTATGTTGAAAGATTCTTCCTTGGTTTCTGTCATCGGGTTTGAAGAATTGACCCGTAGAGGACAGCTCATTATCGCCCAGACCTATGGTTCTTTTGAAATCTGGTCTACCGTTGCGGTATTGTACCTCATTATGACACTGGCGATTTCTCGTGTGGTTGCTTGGCTGGAGAAGAGATAACATGGCAGAAGATAAAACGTTAATTGATATCAATCATATCAGTAAGAAATTTGGAGACTTGACGGTTTTAAAAGATATCAGCGTCAAGGTGAAAGAAAAAGAAGTAGTGGTGATCATCGGACCGTCAGGTTCCGGGAAAAGTACCATGCTTCGCTGCATCAATGGACTGGAAGCACCTACCACAGGAACCATCACTTTTGATGGTATGCCTGTAAATGGGGAAAAGAATATCAATGAAGTTCGCACCGAAGTGGGCATGGTGTTCCAGCGGTTCAATCTGTTTCCGCATATGACGGTGATCCAGAATTTAATGCTGGCACCGATGAAGGTGAGAAAAATTTCTAAGAAGGAAGCCTATGACAGAGGCATGGCCCTTCTGAAAAAAGTCGGCCTGGCCGATAAGGCAGACTATAAGCCGCCACAGCTTTCTGGTGGCCAGCAGCAGCGTGTGGCCATTGCCCGTGCTTTGGCCATGAAGCCGAAGGCCCTCCTTTTCGATGAACCAACGTCCGCTCTTGATCCGGAAATGGTTCATGAAGTACTGGATGTCATGAAAGAAGTAGCCGAAGAAGGGATGACCATGGTGGTGGTGACCCATGAAATGGGATTTGCCAGAGAAGTGGGCGACCGGGTACTTTTCATCGATGGCGGTGTCATCGTAGAAGAAGGCAAGCCAGAGGATGTATTTGAACATACCAAAGAGGAAAGAACCAAGGCTTTCTTGTCGCAAGTACTGTAAGGGCAGTTAGAAGTGAGAAGTTAGAAGTGAGAAATGGTGGAAGGGGCCCACAATTCATATAGGGCCCCAATACCCCTTTTTATAAGGCTTATTATTCTGCTGATTTCTTTAATCTAATATGGTTGTATATACCGATATAGTCAGGTTATAAAAGGTTATAAAGGGTTATGTGATAACCGTACTCGCATAACCCTTTATAACCTTTTTAAGCTTTTGACAAGCCGTATCTCTACACTGTGAAACATAACAACTCAGCAGAATAATAACCTTTTATATTTGCGACGCTTCCAAATTTTATGCGCCGCCACCACCATTTCTAACTTCTCACTTCTAACTCCTCACTGCATTTTCGGTTTATAATTATTCATATTTCGGTTGACGCAATTATGATTATATGGTATTGTTAATCTATGCTCAATCAGAGCAGTGTAGTAATTTTTTTAGGAGGAATTTCCATGAAAGGTACAGTTAAGTGGTTCAGTGCAGAAAAAGGCTACGGCTTTATTGAAAGAGAAGAAGGCGGCGACGTTTTCGTTCACTTCTCCGCAATCCAGGCTGACGGCTTCAAAACACTGAATGAAGGCCAGAAGGTCGATTTTGAAATTATTGATGGCGCAAGAGGACCTCAGGCTGCTAACGTTAAAGTTGAAGGCTGATCACTTACTGAAGCTATAGAGCATTAGTTTCTGAATCAAAAAAAGAGTCGCTTAGGCGGCTCTTTTTTATTACAGTTAGAAGTTAGAAGTTAGAAGTGAGAAATGGTGGAAGGGGCCCACAATTCATATAGGGCCCCAATCCCCCTTTTTATAAGGCTTATTATTCTGCTGATTTCTTAATCTAATATGGTTGTATATACCGATATAGTCATGTTATAAAAGGTTATGTGATAACCGTAGTCGTATAACCCTTTATAACCTTTTTAAGCTTTTGACAAGCCGTATCTCCACATTGTGAGACATACCAAATCAGCAGAATAATAACCTTTTATATTTGCGGCGCTTCCAAATTTTATGCGCCGCCACCACCATTTCTCACTTCTAACTTCTCACTTCTAACTGCCTTTAAAATATTCCTAAAACATATCTAATAATCTATTTGACTTACGGCCTGTAAAATGGTAATCTTAATTTAATGTAGGAACACTATGGTGCGAGTACACCGTGGTGTTATTTTTATGGCTAGGAGGCCTTTCAGTATGGATTTGCTTCACTTATTTAACGCCGGCGGATTTATGATGTATCCACTGCTCATTGCATCAGTCATTGTTGTGGCTATTTTTATTGAACGGTTCAAGTATTACCATTCTTGCAAGTCAGACATGGACAAACTGACCAAGGAAATTCCGGAATATTTAGCCAATCATGATACGGAAGGATTGAAGGCCGCATTGAAGAAGGACGGAGGTATTCCAGCATCTATCGTGCTGGCCGGGGCAGAACATCTTTCTATGAAAGCCAACCAGACCGCTATCGTCGAAGGGGCAGCAGCCCATGCAGCAGGTCTTCTGAAGGCTTATCTGAATTACTTGGATGTAATTGTTACTTTGTCTCCATTGATGGGTCTGCTGGGTACCGTTGTGGGTATGATCGGTTCCTTCAACGTGCTTTCTGTAGCAGAAGGGCAGCCATTTGCTATCACCGGTGGTGTTGCAGAAGCACTGGTGTGCACCGCTACTGGCCTTTTCGTAGCTATTATTGCGCTGATTGCTTATACGTACCTGGTGCAGCAGGTTGCGAACTTTGTTTCCCAGATGGAAAAACTGGGTTCTCTGTATTTGTCCATCGTAGAGGCTGAATAGTTATGAAACTGGAATCAATGAATGTGGAGAAGAAACCGAAGATTATGATTATACCGATGATTGATATCATTTTCTTCCTTTTGGTTTTCTTCATGATGAGTATGCTCACCATGGTGGTGCAGAAATCCATCAATCTGAACTTGCCGCAGACCGCATCGGCCCAGATCGATTTGCAGAAGACCCTGCCTATCAGCGTCACCGAAGATGGGACCATCTATGTGGAACAGGAAAAAATTCCGAAAGAAGCATTCCATAAGCGCATGGAAATTGAAAAGAATAGAAATCCGGATATTTCCATCGTGCTCCGGGCCGATGAAAAATCAGAACACGGCGATTTCGTCTTTGTACTGGACCAGTTGAAATCGGTAGGTATCAGTAAAATCGGCATTGCGACTGCTTCTAAAGGGCAAGAGTAGTGAGGTGGCGTGATGGCAAAGTTTAAAAATGGTTGGACTTCTGCCTTTGGCACCTCTTTGATCTGCCATGCAGTGGTCATCGGTGCCATTACGGGACTGATGATTCTATTTCCACCGGCACCGACCAATAAAGGTCCTATCGAAGTGGACCTAGTCACCATGAGCGGCGGCGGTGGTGGCGGAGGCGGCAATGGCGGGGAGTCTCCGAAGATGGAAGAACAACTGCCAAAGATTAAAGCCGCAGCGGCTACCCCGACAGCACCTCCACCGGCTGTACCGACAGAACCGGACCCACAGGCAGAGAATGATGTCCATGAAATAGCCAACAAACCCGATCCGGAGGCATCCACCAGCCAGACCTCTTCTTCTGCATCTACCTCCAACAGTGATGGAGATAGCGATGGCGGAGAAAGTAGTGGCACAGGTGGTGGCACTGGCGGTGGTAACGGCACAGGAAATGGTCCTGGCGATGGCAGCGGCGAAGGCCCTGGTTCCGGTAGCGGATCCGGTGGTGGAAGCGGCAGTGGCTATGGCGATGGCACCGGTGATGGTGCTGGTAGTGGCGAAACTATGGGACCGCAGCTCTTGTCTGCTCCTTCTCCGGCTTATCCGGAATCGGCAAGAAGAGCGAATATTTCTGGTACCACTGTGGTGGGTCTCACCATCAGCACCGATGGCAGCGTGTCCAGCGCTTGGGTAGTCTCTTCCTCTGGTAATGGGGAACTCGATAGTGCCGCTGTGAATGCGGTGTACGGATGGCAATTCGTTCCGGCCAAACAGAACGGTACGCCAGTGACATGTAATTCTCAAGTGCCAGTGACATTTAATTTGAGAGGATGAGTAGTGGCACTATGTCCTAGGGTGTCATTTGAGTGCAATCCGCTTGTCGTAAAAGGTTATGAGGGTTATAAAAGGTTATGCATTTGCCTTTTATAACTCTTTTTGTTTTGGGTGACTAGTGACTGGTGACTAGGGATTGGCAGCTAGGGATTAGGCAATGTTGGTCCATTAAGCGAAATATGCGATGATTTCGTTTTGGAAAAAGGTTCTAAAGGTACAAAGGGTTCTCAGGGTTCTCGAATGTGCCTCTGAGGGTATATGTCATGGATCTGGGACCCAGTGATTAAGGAGAGTCAGATGACACTTTTTCCGCTATTGCTTTCAGATTTCTCCACTTTTGTCCAACATAGTCGCTTGCAGCTTTTGTGACATTTCGCACAAATCCCGTCGGTCGAAATGACGAGTATGGTTAGTGACTTGTGACTAGTGACTGGTGACTAGGGGTGTCTGTATTGGTCGAAATGACGATAGCGGGGATACTTATAGATAAACGAAAAATATGCTAGTGGCATACCCTTTCATACCCCTTTATAACCCTTCATACCCTTCTTCTCTATATTTTACATAACAGATGAATCGAAAGGCTAATCCCCAGTCCCCAGTCACTAGCTACCTATTTACGGATATGTTAAAATATACAGAGTGATTCACTATCAATAATTGAGGAGGTTTTAACTTATGAATAAGGGAAAATTATTTGGTATCGGTGTAGGACCGGGGGATTCTGATCTTTTGACGGTGAAAGCGGTGAAGGCTATCCAGAATGCGGATATGATTATCACCCCGAAGACAGAGAAGAAGGATGGTTCTGTGGCTTGGAATATTGCAAAGCCATTCATTCCGGAAGATATGGAAATTCTGCCGATGGTATTCCAGATGAATACCGACATGGATGCGGTGAATAAGCAGTGGGAAGAAAACCGCAAAATCATTGCAGAAAAGTTGGACGAAGGGAAGAATCTGGTATTTCTGACCTTAGGCGACCCTATGCTGTACAGCACATACATGTATATTTTCAACGAATTCAAAGATTCCGATGAATATGAAGTGGAAACCATTCCGGGCATTCCGGCATTCTTGGGCATTGCATCTTACATCGGCCTTCCTGTCACTGAATGGGAAGAAAATGTGCTAATTATCCCAGCCACTTGCGACAAGGAAAAATTCGACCAGGCCCTGGCAGCTTGTGACAATGCAGTCATCATGAAGGTGTACAAGAGCTTTGCTTTCGTACAGGAAGAACTGCGGAAACATCACATGCTGCAGCGGTCTGTCATGGTATCCCGTGCTGGGCTGCCTGATGAAATCGTTATCCGCGACATCGGAAGTCTGCCGGCAGATTACAAGCCGAACTATTTGTCTACCATTATTGCCAAAAGGGATAAATAACTATGGAACATATCACACGTCCCCGCGTTGTGATTGCAGGAACCAATAGTGGGGTAGGAAAAACCACCATCGTGACCGGGCTTTTGGCCTATTTCCATTCCAATGGATACAAGGTGCAGCCCTTCAAAGTGGGCCCGGACTATATCGACCCGGGTTTTCACGCCAAAGCGGCAGGTCGGGATTCGTACAATCTGGATACCTGGATGACACCGGCTGACCGTCTGGTGCCTACATTTTCGTCTCTTTCGGATGGAGCGGATATTTCCATCATCGAAGGGGTCATGGGGCTTTACGACGGCGGTGCCAATGGGGTGTCTTCTACGGCAGATATTGCGAAGAAGCTGCACGCACCGGTCATTCTGGTTTTGGATTGTAAGTCCGTGGGGTATAGCATCGCGGCTACGGCCCTGGGCTTTAGGGAATATGACAAAGATGTGCATATCGCCGGGGTCATTCTGAATCGTCTGGGGTCCGACCGACACGAAGCCATGGTGCGTGACGTGATGGAAAAGATTCATATGCCTGTTATAGGGGCTTTCCATCGGGACGATGATTTGAAGACACCGGAACGGCACTTGGGCTTGACGCCGGTGACGGAAATAGAAACCCAGGAGCTGATTTCCCATATGGGTGAAGCAGCTGGGAAATGGGTGGACACAGAAGCTCTCCTGGACATTGCCAGAAAAGCGCCAGCGTTGGATGTGACCGAAGAAACCAACTTGGGTGAAAAGCTGAACGTTCGTATCGGCGTCGCTCGGGACGAAGCCTTTTCTTTCTACTATCCGGCCAGCCTGGAAGCACTGGAAAGACGGGGCGCTACATTGGTGGATTTCAGCCCTTTGAAGGACCAGGAAATCCCCGATGTGGATGGACTGATCTTTGGCGGTGGTTTCCCGGAGATGTTCCTTCATGAACTGGAAAATAATACATCCATGAAAGCATCTATCCAGAAAGCAGCCAAAGCGGGGATGCCCATCTATGCAGAATGTGGCGGCCTCATGTATCTTTGTGAAAAAATCCAGGGATTTGACGGGGAAACCTACGATATGGCTGGCCTCGTACCAGGCACTTGTGTGATGCAGAAAAAACTGCAGCGCGTGGGTTACGTCACAGGCACCGCTCTCCGAGATAGCATCATTGCCAAGAAGGGGGATACCCTGAAAGGCCATGAATTCCATTTCTCCACCTTGGAATGTGCGGACGATTTCCTCTGGGCCTATACTCTCCAGGGCACCCGCCAGAAAACAGGTCACATCGAAGGCTACGCCAAGGACAACGTGCTGGCTAGCTACTTGCACTTGTCCTTCGACGGAAATCCGAAGGCGGCGGATTACTATCTTGACGCTTGTCTCTTGTATCAAGGAAAACATAACTCGTAATAGTGAGGAGTGAGGAATTAGGAGTGAGGAGTGGTGGTGGCGGCGCACAAAATTTGGAAGCGCCGCATGCTTTTTAAGGTTATTATTCTGCAGATTTCTTCTTTTTCACAAATAGAATATGCCACCTATCCAAAGGTTAAAAAGGTTACATAAGGTTATGAACTACCGGATTTCTATAACCTTTATAAAAAAGGGGTATTGGGGCCCTATATGAATTGTGGGCCCCTTCCAACACTCCTCATTCCTCACTCCTAATTCCTAACTATATACAATATCCATTTCACAGAATGTTTGGCAGAGAGGATATACTATGAATCAATCACAGCCTGGTCTGGTGCTGATCAATACGGGCACTGGCAAGGGGAAAACTACGGCGGCTCTTGGGACGGCGATTCGTGCCTGGGGGGATGGACAGAAGGTCTTGATTCTCCAATTCATCAAGGGCGCATGGAAATATGGAGAACTGAAAGCCATTGAAACCTTGGGCAAAGCGGAGGGACGCATCGAAATCCGCCCCATGGGAGATGGCTTCGTATTTCATAACAAAGACAAAGAAAGCGACGAAGAGTTCCAGAGAAAAGCAGCGCTGGCCAAAGAAGCCTGGGATATGGTGAAAAAAGAAGTCATGAGCGATGCCTGGGACTTGATTGTGCTGGACGAAATCAACTACGCCATTCACTTCGATATGCTGGATGTGAAAGACGTGGTCTCTTTGATTCAGGAAAAACCATCTCGTCTCAATATGATCCTCACCGGTCGGTATGCGAGACAAGAATTGATTGACCTGGCCGATACGGTCACTGAAATGACCTTGGTGAAACACGCTTTTCAAAAGGGGATTCGGGCGAGAAAGGGAATTGAATTCTGAAAAGTAGTGAGAAGTGAGTAGTGAGAAGTTAGAAATGAAGGTGGCGGCCCTTAAAATTGATGGGGCCGCTCTTTTTTATTTCGGTGACTAGGGATTAGTAGCTAGGGATTAGGGGTGCTGGCGTCAGCTGGATTCATGTCAAATGGTGTAAGCGGTTTCAGCAATAGCGTTTTATCTCCCCCGTCGGGGGAGATAACCGCTAGAGATCAATTTGATTGTGTCAAATTGTTTGCTGCCGCTTGTTTGTTAGCCTTATTTGATAAATCTCCTTAAGCGATGACAGCTCATTCAATAACCTTCAGAACCTTTTGAACCCTTAGCACTTCCATCCCCAGGGCCTAGCCACTCATTTTGAAAACCCCAGTCACTAGTCACGAGTCACCAGTCACCATTACCCCAGAATCCAATTTCCTTTATTTTCCCGCTTTACATCGAGTATCTGACATGATAAAATTTTTTTAAGTTCTATGTTGAGAAATGCTGATGGTGTCAATTTGTATTTTTACTTGATGAAGTAGGTGACTAGTGACTGGTGACTAGTGACTGGAAACAAGTAAAAATCCGAGTCACCAGTCACTAGTCCACCAGCAACCAACAACTAAAATTTACTCTGTAAATGAGGGATGCAAATGGCACTGTATGTGAAAAAATTTGGCGGCAGCTCCGTAGCGACACCGGAGAAGATGCTTGGTATCGCAAACCGCGTACTCCGGGATCGTAAGCCGGGGGATAAAATTGTCATTGTCGTGTCGGCTATGGGGGATACCACTGACGACCTTTTGGAATTGGCGTCCAAAGTGTCTGATGTGAACCATGGACGGGAAATGGATATGCTGCTTGCCACTGGGGAACAGATTTCTATTTCTTTGATGGCTATGACTTTTAGAAAGCTGGGCGTACCGGCTATTTCCTTGACAGGTCCCCAGGCGGGAATCATCGCTGGCGGCGCCTATGGCAAGGCCACCATTGATGATGTAAGACCGGCACGGGTTGTGAAGGAACTGGAAGAAGGCAAGATTGTCATCGTAGCTGGGTTCCAGGGCATCATGGAAAATGGCGATGTAGCCACCTTGGGCCGCGGCGGCAGTGATGCCACTGCGGTAGCGCTCGCAGGGGCTCTCCATGCGGATATGTGCGAAATCTTCACCGACGTGGATGGGGTATATTCCGCCGATCCTCGCCATGTGAAGGGCGCTCATAAGATGAAGGAAATCACCAATACAGAAATGCTGGAAATGGCTCGCCTCGGCGCTGGGGTCATGCAGCCACGAAGCGTGGAATTGGGCATCAAGTATCATATTCCGATTCATGTCAGATCCACTTTTACCAACGATGAAGGAACCATTATCCGGGAGGTATGCACAATGGAAGGTAACAACGAAGCAGTAAGAGGCGTCGCACAGGATGCCCATGCAGCAAGAATTGCGGTTTTGGGATTGAGAAATGTTCCCGGTGTGGCTTACAGCGTGTTCTCTGAACTGGCTGAAAATAACATCACCGTTGATATGATTGTGCAGAGCGTCAGAAATTCCAACGACGACAAGACCGACATTGTCTTCACTCTCGATGATACCGATTTGGACGATGCCAAGAAGGTACTGGACAAAATGAGAGATGACGGCAAAGTGGAAGAAGTCATTTATGATGATGACACCGCGAAAGTCTCTGTAGTCGGTGCAGGTATGCTTGGCAGACCGGGCGTTGCTGCTCGTATGTTTGGTGCTCTCGGCCGCGCTGGTGTCAATATCGATATCGTAAGCACCTCTGAAATCAGCATTTCCTGCTTGATTCTGAGAAAAGATATGGATAAAGCCGTCCAGGCCATTCACGATGAGTTCTTCCCACAGGAAGAAAATAAATAATGCACTCACCTGAAAAAGCACAGGGATTCCCTGCGCTTTTTCGTTGTATATGAGTTTCCCTAGGTTCATTTAAGTCAATTGTTATGTAAGGCAAAGAGAAAAGGGTATAAAAGGTTATAAGGGTTATAAAAGGTTATGCCACTAGCGGGAGGGACTTAAAAAGTCCTATCGCTACGGCACAATCTTACCAATTGACACTAATGGAAATACGCACGTTTGTCTTGGCTCCCCTGTCGGGGGAGATAATCACGAAAACACCTCAGGCAGTTAGCAGAAACCGCTGGTGCTGACAGGTTGCTCAAGTTTCTAAGGGTTCTCAGGTTGCTCAGGTTCTCCGAATGTGCCAATAGACGCTAGCGTTATTAGCTCATTCGAGAAACGTGAGAAACCTCAGTATCCTGAGAAACCTGAGTAACCTTTGCA
>CAKQBK010000079.1 GCA_934216155.1 uncultured Dialister sp. | reverse complement strand
GAACCCTTAGAACCCTTAGAACCCTTAGAACCCTTAGAACCCTTAGAACCCTTAGAACCCTTAGAACCCTTAGAACCTTGAAATATCACCGATTTCCCAAATTCCCTTGTAGAGCAAGGACCACCTGTCTTATAATAAAATTAAGAAAATTATGAGAATGTAAATTGCAGGTCATAGTATTCAGTTACAAAAAGAATATATCTATAATTTTTTGATGTATTCAGTGCAGTCGAGAAACCTTAGAATCCTGAGCAACATGAGTAACCTGTGTGACCTGACATGAGGAGTGTATTTTGTTTTTTACAGAAAATCCATTTTATATTTTAGAAAACCAGGGTAAAGGAGAAGAGAATCCTCTTTCTTTAGAGGATGCCCATCATGTGTTGGGGCAAAGTGTCAATCGCAGCGAAGCAGAATTTTATTGGCCGGTGGGAATCCCAACGGAAGAAGCGCGGGACTGGGTGGAAAAGGTGGTCAGTGGTCACTGTTTTCCTATTTCTTTTTGGAAAGAAACGGAACCTTTCGTGGGATTGGTGATGGAACTCAATACCCTGTATTACGGAAATACTCTTTCTGCAGAATTGTTGCTGGATATGGAACAGCGATTTCAAGCGCTCCGTCCGGTAGAAGTGGCAGCCTATATCAACCATATTCGAGAGACGGAGAGATATCCCCATCCCTGTGATGCCTCTGACATTGAGCGATGGATCCAGGATATTCTCTACCAGTTGGGGATAGCTTTCCGGAAAGCGATGGAGCGGCTTTCTTTCCCAGAAGCCAGTGAATGGCTCTATGAGATGGGAAAACAGGGAAAGCGGGGCATGGTGTACCACCAGTTGCTTTCTATCTATGAAGAGACGAGCCAGAAAAAGCGGGCAGAACTGGAAGCGGAACTGGCCTATGGTCTGATGATTCTCTTGTCCCATCCTGTGCAAAGCCGACAACTAGTGCAAGAAAAATTAGAAGAACTATTTCTTTTGGGAAAAGCACTCTATGGGAGAGATGGTTGGTGGACCTATCAAAATTTGTGTAACCGGTGTAGAAACCGGGGCGTGTCGCTCTATGAACGAAAAGGGAAAGAAGCCGCTCTCTCCTGGTTTCGATTCCTTTTATCCCAATTCTCTTTTGATGAGGTAGGGAAAAAGGAGCTGGAAAAAGATATAGACACTATAGAAGAAGGAAAGAAACTGGACAAACAACCGACCACTCCAGCCCATCATTCTTCCTTGCAAGTCCCGAAAACGATTCGAAAAATTCCAGACCTGCCTGTGACAAAAGAAAAAGGACTTTCTCGCGGAAAATCCCTCTTTCTAGCTTCTGCAACTATGTTATTGTTAGTTATAGGTTGTTGGTTGTTAGTTGTTGGTAGGTAATCCCTAATCCCTAGCTACTAGTCACTAGTCACCAGTCACCAGTTACCAGTCACTAAAAACTTCTTTAGTATTTTCTTTTTATTTGATATAATAAACGAGCATATCCTTCGGACTTTCACTCCGATGAGATTTTTCTGGGGACTTCCCCCGGAATGATGGTTTGTGAGAAAGTTGGCAGTTAGCGGTAAGCAGTAGGCAGAAACTGTGAACGGCTTACCGCTAACTGCTAACTTCTCCAGAGAAAGGATTATCCTATGACAGAAAAGAAAAAAGTAGTAGTGGCCATGTCCGGCGGGGTGGATAGCACCTTGACGGCGAAACTTTTGATGGAAGCGGGCTATGAGGTGTATGGTGCCACCATGCACCAGTTTGATGGACAGGATGAGGAAATTGCCGGTGCCAAAGCTATGGCAGATCTCTTAGGCATTCCCTTCCAGGTGGTAGATGTGCGAGAGGTATATCAGAAATATGTATTGAACTATTTCATTGATGCCTACACCAAAGGGATGACCCCCAATCCTTGCATGATGTGTGATTTCAAAGTAAAATTCGGCCTTTTCTACGATGAAGTGCGGAAACATTTCGATGCGCCCTATTTTGCGACCGGTCATTATGCCAGAATCCTCTTCAATCCGGAACGGGGAAAATATGAAGTGCACAAAGGGCTTGATTTGGGAAAAGACCAGTCTTATATGATGTACCACTTGACCCAGGATCAGTTGGCTCATATCATTTTCCCACTGGGCCGCACCTTCAAGAAAGACACCCGTCTGATTTCCAAAGAAAAAGGCCTTCCTACTTATAATAAAGCAGAATCACAGGATATTTGTTTCCTTACCAGCGAAACATCCTATGTAGAATTTTTACAGAACCACGCGCCGGAAGCGTTCCAGCCAGGAAATATTGTGGACACCAAAGGGCATGTGCTAGGACAGCATAGGGGCATTCCCTACTATACCATTGGGCAGAGAAAGGGCCTCGGCATTGCGGCGAAAACACCATTGTATGTGGTAGCCCTTCGTTCAGAAAAGAAGCAGGTGGTGGTAGGAAGCAATGAAGACCTGTTCCGCACCCGCCTTCTGGCCGATGAACTCCATTTCACCGATGATGAAATACCGGCTCAGGAATTCCGTTGTCAGGCCAAAATCCGTTATGGCATCCGCGTCCATGATTGCTTGGTCACCATCGGAGAAAATGGCCGGGCCGTTGTCAAGTTTGACGAACCCCAAAGAGCCATCACCAGCGGACAGTCTGTGGTGTTTTACGATGATGACCGCTTGATTGGCGGAGGCACTATTTTGCGGGCTTTGTAAAATAAATTTGAGCTTCTCATTTGTTATGTATCACCCTAATATAGAGTGAGGAGTTAGGAATGAGGAGTGAGGAGTGGTGGAAGGGGCGCATCAAATTATATAGCGCCCCAATACCCTCTTTTTAGAAAAAGGACTTGGGTGAAATCATTGTATTGCACCAAGTCCTTTTTTCTATGTATTATTTTGCGGTGTTTCCAAATTTTGTGTGCTGCTACCTTTGGTATTCCAGATGGAGAAAAAGGTTAGCCCTTCGGGCAGGTTATATGCGCGGTGATAGGGAATCCTAACAAAAAGTATTTGAAATAGAGAAAGGGTTATAAAAGGGTATGAAACTGTGGTTAGTCTCATACCCTTTCATAACCCTTTTAACCTGGTGAAAAGTGGTGTCTTGCTATGTTAGAAATCGGTATCTAGTAGAATAATAACCCTAAGTTATTTCCCTTTAAATTCTGCTGGACGCTTCTCTAAGAATGCTGTAATCCCTTCTTTGAAATCTTCCGAAGAGGAGCACTGGCCCAGGTAGACCGATTCGGCTTTCATGTATTCTTCAAAGCCTTTGTACATGCTTTCAAACATGAGCTTTTTCATATTTCTATACGCCAGGGTAGGTCCTTTTGTGAGTTTTTCTGCGAAACCGTAAACGGTGGGCATCAGGTCTTCCTTGGTGGTGACTTCTTTCAGAAGGCCAATGTCATAGGCTTCCTGAGCGGTGACAATGCGGCCGGTGACGAACATGTCGAAGGCACGGTGGGAGCCAATCATGCGGGGCAGAAAATACACGCCGCCTGTATCGGGGCAAAGACCGATGCCCACGAAGGCTTGCAGGAATTTTGCGTTGTCTGCTGCATAAATGAAATCGCAGGCAAAAGCCAAGTTCGCTGCTCCGCCGGCACAGGCACCGGAAACAGCGCAGATGATGATCTTGGACATTTTCTTCATGTACAGTACGATTTCAGACAGCTTTCCAGCCAGAGGTCCCATGGATTTCTTTGCAAAATCAGGTTCATCACAATGGGCTTTCATGAAACGAATGTCTCCGCCGCCACTGAAAGCACGACCGGCACCGGCGAGAACCACCACTTTGACCGATTCATCTGCTTCGGCCTGGTGCAGTGCATCTTCCAGTTCCAAAGACATATTCATGTCCAGCGCATTCAGCGTGGGTGCATAGTCCAAGGTGATAGTGGCAATGGATTTGGAAATTTCATAGTGAATCATTTGGTAATTCATGGGAAAACCTCCTTTTGGAAAACACTATATGGTTGTCTCTATTATAGCTTATTTTGTTGATAGTTGTTAGTTAGTGAGTGGTCATTTATTCATTTTTGATAGAGAAGTGCGTAGTGAGGAGTGCGAAGTGCGTAGTGGTGGAAGGGGCGCACAAAATTTAGAAGCGCCCCAATACCCCTTTTTATATAACTTCTGGGTATTCATTATATTAAAAATGCGGCCCTATATGAATTGTGGGCCGCTACCATCACTCCTCACTCCTAATTCCTCACTCCTCACTGTCATTTGCAAAGCAAATGACAAAAAATCCGCACACGAAGAAAAGGTAAGGTACAGACTATGCAATCTCGTCTGTCATTACATGTTTCTTCGGTGCGGACTTTTCGTTTTCTTGTCCGAGTCAACCCCTTGAAAGGGAATCGCATATATTTGGTTGTACAAGGAAGAAAATCGTTTTCTATTTTCTTCACCTCTGGACGGGAGTTGTACCTCCCGGCGCGCTTATGGTATTCACCATCGGTAAGCGAACTGCAGCGTACACTGTCCTGTGTATTTTTATGGGATCCCTCCACAGGGGCTTCCGCTTCGCCTATCAATAATATAGCATATCTTGTTTTGCGATGCTAGGGAACGGAAGATTAAAATTTATTTATTATGCAATAATAATTCTAATTAATAAAATAAGCTTGTTATAATAATGGCAACTGGGGTTAGGGGTTTACTTTCCGTGTCCGTCATCCTCAAATGGCTGGTCATGTAACAGTCATTGGTTTAAGGTTTAAATCAGACATGTAACCCCTAAACCTTAAACCAATGACACTTGCAATTCTTGCTATATAAGAACAATGAACCCGGAGCACAAACCTTTCCCCAGTCCCTTGTCACGAGTCACCAGTCACGATTACATCAATTCTCTCATTCATTCATGATATAAATGCATAGGATAGCCCATTTACCATGCATAACCAATATTTGATATAATTGGCAATCACGGGTATACTTGAACATGTTAAATGTGAGAACAAGTATACATTATTTTTAGGAGGATGTAAGTCATGGAAATGTTATTGGGATTTGCGGTGCTCCTGGGATGTTTGTTCCTGGGAATTAAGCACGGCGGGATTGGCCTGGCTGTGATCAGCGGCATTGGGCTGACCATTTATGCATTTATTTTTCATTATAACCCGGGGTCTCCGCCAATCGGCGTTATGCTGACCATTCTGGCTGTTGTTACTTGTGCAGGTTTCTTGCAGACTTCCGGCGGCTTGACGGTGATGCTGAAATACGCAGAAAAGTTCCTGCGTAACAATCCGAAGCACATTACCATTCTGGCACCGGTGACCACCTGGTTCTTGACCGTGCTTTGCGGTACCGGCCACGTGGTATATACCATGTTCCCGATTATTTACGATATTTCTATCAAACAGAATATCCGCCCGGAACGTCCGATGGCTGTTGCTTCTATCGCTTCTCAGATGGGTATTTCTGCTTCTCCAGTTTCCGTTGCAGTTGTTTCCATTGTTGGTTTCATGGCAGCTGCTGGATACAGCTTCAATCTGCTTCAGATTTTGGCCGTTTCTATTCCGGCCACTTTGATTGGTGTACTTTGTGCCGCTCTGGTGAGCTACAAGCGTGGCAAGGATTTGGCAGAGGATCCACGTTTCCAGGAAATGATTAAAGATCCGGAACAGAAAGATTATGTCTATGGGGAAAATGAATCTCTCCAGGGCAAAGAACTGCCGTCTTCTTACTACCATGCCACCATTATTTTCCTGCTGGGCATTATCTTGATTGCTGTGTTGGGGAACTTCCCGGATTTGCTTCCACATTTCGCTGATGCTAAAGGCAAAGTGAAAGCTCTCTCTATGACTACAGTCATTCAGATTATCATGTTGTCTCTGTCTGCTTTGATGCTCTTCATCTGCAAAGTCAAAGCAAAGGATGTAGGAAATAGCCAGGTATTCCGTGCCGGCATTGTGGCACTGGTTTCTGTATATGGCGTTGCTTGGATGGCAGATACCTATTTCGGCAGCCATATCGCTGTATTGAAAACCTTCCTTGGTTCTGTAGTGACTACCTATCCATGGGCCTATGCCGTGGTTCTGTTCTTCACATCCAAACTGGTTAACTCCCAGGGCGCAGCGATTGCTATCGTTATGCCTATGGCACTGAACCTGGGCATGGATCCTGTGATGGTACTGTCTTTCATTCCTGCTTGCTACGGCTATTTCTTCCTGCCGACCTATCCGTCCGATCTGGCGTGCATTGGATTTGACCGCAGTGGCACCACCCGCATTGGCAAATTCATTCTCAACCACAGCTTCATGCTGCCAGGCCTCACTGGCGTTGTGACCGCTTGCGTGGCTGGGTTCGTGATTGCCCATGTATTGTACTAATGCTGTATGTTATTAGAAACACTGGAATAATTCCTCTTTCAACAAAAGGTTATTCTCAATGATTTCATTGGAGTCATTTTTGCTGAAATGGCCTGCGTCAAGGTTATAGTTCTGCTGTGGGCCTATCTCACAAAAAGAAATACACTTAAAATAAAGGGTTATAAAAGGGTATGAGACTTACGGTAAGTCTCATACCCTTTTATAACCCTTTTCGTATGGTAATTTTTATTTGAGATAGCCATACTTGTTGAAATAATAACCTTGGCGCGCTTAAGTGAAATATGCAATGATTTCTGTTAATGCAAAGGTTACTCAGGTTTCTCAGGATACTGAGGTTTCTCACGTTTCTCGAAGGAGCTAATGACGCTAGTGTCTATAGGCACATTCGGAGAACCTGAGCAACCTGAGAACCCTTAGAAACTTTGGAGCCTGTCACCACTAGCGGAATCGTGTTTCCCTAGAACTTTTGATAACTACAACGTACTAAACAACGGACTATACATCATAAACAATGTGCACACCGTAATGGTCACGCATAAGGTAAGGAGCGTGAGAATGATGCCGTATTTCATTTGAGAAGATGCCGATAGGCCATAGCCGATGGGGATGGCTCTGGTGGAGATAGGGAGCACATAGGCGCAGTTGGCAGCTACGATGGTGCCCAGGATGTACGGGATAGGAGAAATGCCCAGTGCCTGGGTGAGGCCGGTCACCACTGGAATGGAAATGGATGCAGCGGCAGTGTTGCTGGACAGTTCTGACAGGAACGTGGCAAAGAGGCAGGAAATGGCCATCACCGGAAGGCCGCCGGTGAGGTTCATAGAGGCGATGAGAGTGGCCAATCGTTCAATGGCTCCTGTTTCGATCACCAACCGCCCCAATGCCAAACCAGAAGCGAAGAGGCAAATCATGCCCCACATGATATGGGATTCCGCATATTTCCATGTCAGCATGGGCGCCCCTTTTTCATCTTTCAGGAAAAACATGAGCATCCCTAAGGTGAGGAAAATGTAAGCCGGTTTGAGCCCTGGCAGGTACGGAGCAAATACAGGACGAATGAAAGCCAGTACAGTGGCAGCACCAAATAGGAGAAGTCCGATTCGTTCTCCTTGGCGCATGGGGCCAAATTCTTTATACATGTCTTTGAAATAATCTCGTGTGCCCTGCAGTTCTTTGGCAGGAACCGGCATGAGCCACAGGAACAGTAAATTGATTACAAATACGATGGCCAGCAGCGGAACGAAGCGGATGACCCAATCGTAGTACATGAATTCATGACCTATCAATTTTTCCAAATAGGATACGGCCACCAAATTGGCAGAGGAGCCGATAGGAGAACCGAATCCGCCGATGCCACTGCCCCAGCCAATGGCAAGGAGAATGGGCAGGGCCAGTTTGCTTTTTGAAATATCGGATTCACCAACGAAGTGGAACATAGCCACCGCAATGGGGCAGAAGATAGCAGCCACCACCACATTGGGGAGAAAAATCGATAGGACCGTGGAAGCCAGGAACCACACAAAAATTTGGTTTTTCATGGATGTCCCGATGTAACACAGGGTTTTTACCGAAATTCGTTTATCCAGTCCCGTGGTGGTCCAGGTGAGGCATATCAGATCAGACCCTAAGAGCAGCACTGCGATTTCTGAGAAATATTGGCTAATGACGTGACTTTCCGGGATGAGGTCCAGAAACGCATCCACCACAATAGGCACAAAGGCGGTGACATAAATCGAGACAGGCCGCAAAATCCACCACAAAGCCATCCATACCGCTGTGCCTATGGCATAGGCAGCAGGAAGAGAAAACGTACCCTGGAGCGCCCAGGCTGTGAGGGCGAAACAAAGGGGACCGGATGCAATAGAGAGGGTGTGTTTCATGGAGATCACTCCTTTTGAAAAATGAGCAATGAGAAACGAGTAATGAGTAATTTAGGTGCGGCGCACAACTTATATAGCGCCGCGAAGTTTTTAAGTTTTAAATTTAGGGCGCTATATAATTTGATGCGCCCTTCCATAATTACTCATTGCTAATTACTCATTTCTCATTGTTTCTCTATTTCTGTGTCTAGTATATCGTGGTATAGTAGTAAAAGAAAACTGTTATTTCTTGTCTCTTATACAGGGGAATACTTGTAATATCGCGACTAGTGACTAGTGACTGGT
Organism: uncultured Dialister sp.; assembly: GCA_934216155.1. GTDB lineage: Bacteria > Bacillota > Negativicutes > Veillonellales > Dialisteraceae > Dialister. The sequence goes on along the minus strand of CAKQBK010000079.1, from coordinate 2,463 downwards.
GACTGGGGAGATAAAGGGTTATGATTTTGCAGATTTCTTTTGCGTCCATGGCAAAAAATCGATTGCGAATAGGTTATTTATTTTTCTTCTACTTTTTTCAACATAGAGCGTTTGTCGCTTCTTGAAAGGTTATGAAGGGTTATGAGATTTTCGTTTACTGCATAACCTGTATAACCTTTATAACCTTGTCGCAAGCGGAAAAATTTAGTATGTTAAAAAATAAGCCAAGGCAGAATTATAACCTTTTTACTTCCTAGTCATCAGTCACGAGTCACCAGTTACCAACAAGGAGTGTGAGATCATGAACTTCCTATCTATGAAATATTTCATCACTTTGGCGGAGGAGAAGAGTTTCACCCGAGCGGCGGAGAAACTTCATATTACCCAACAAACTTTATCGGCTCATATGGCGGGTTTGGAAAAGGAAGTGGCGATGCAGCTCTTCATTCGCCATGTACCGTTGGAATTGACCGATGGGGGCGAGGTGTTTTATCGTTATGCCCGGATATTTCAAAGAAACGAATTGGCGCTCCGGCGGGAATTGTCCGATGTATCAGGCAGTGAAAGTGGGATTTTACGCATTGGCGTCGCACCGGCCCGGGGACAAGTCTTGTTACCACCTATGATAGAGATGTTTCATGAGAAATACCCCCATGTGCGTCTGGTATTATCTGAAATGTCCAATGAAGCCATCTGGAGTGCGTTGAAGCGAGATGAAATCGATTTGGCACTTGCCTATGCTTCGGGACCCATGCCGGGCATTGCGCTGCAGGTGTATGAAACAGAATCTATTGTTCTTCTCTTGTCGAAAGAACTGCTGGCAAAGCATTGGAAGACAAGACCGGAAGAAAGAACACTCACACAAGAGGCCTGGCGAGAATTGCCCAGTTTCTTATCGGACTGTCCTTTTCTTGTGAATAGTGAAGATGACATTGCCGGTGCTTTGGCACGGAAATTATTTCTTCACGCAGACTTTGAACCTCATATCTTGGTACAGTCAGAAAATATGAACACCATGCTCCGCTTATGCGTCTTGGGCATGGGTGCCTATTTCTGTCCCAAAAACTTGGCAGAAGCCATGCTCACACTCAAAGAAAAAGATTCCCTCTGCATGGTGCCATTGCAAGAGGGAACCTATGACATATCCTTCGGTTACCAAGAACGATCTCACCGATGGAGTATGATTGAAAACTTTATAAAGGCAGTGAGGAGTTAGGAGTGAGGAGTTAGGAGTGGTGGCTCGCCGGCCTTCACTCCTCATTCCTAATTCCTAACTCCTCACTGTTTTTATTTCAGCCACAATTCTGCCGCAGCTTTGGCAGCTTCTGCAGGGGTGATGACGCCTTGTTCTGCCATGAGGGCGAGAACGGTGGTCATGCGTTTGGCCCCTTCTTTCGGGTGGTCGATGGGGTCATAGGCGGAGGGGGCCTGTGGGAGACCTGCCAGCATAGCACATTGGGAGAGGTCCAAATCTTTTGGTTCTTTGCCGAAATAGGTGTGGCTCGCTTCTTTGAGTCCATAAGCACCGTGGCCGAAGTAAATGGTATTCAGATATAGTTCGAGAATCTGGTCTTTGCTGTAATTTCGTTCCAATTGCACCGCTAGGGCCAGTTCTTCTGCTTTTCTGGTCATGGTCCGTTCATTGGAGAGGAAAATATTCTTTACTGTCTGCTGGGCAATGGTACTGCCCCCTTCGATGGTTTGGCCTGCCATGTAATTGGTGAATGCTGCCCGTCCTACGCCGATGAGGTCAATGGCTCCGTGTTCATAGAACCTACGATCTTCCGTAGCAACGAGGCCTTTTTTCAAAAGGTCTGGAATCTGGTCAATGGGGACAAAGTTTTCTCTGTGAACCCGGCTTTCCAGGGCTTCTTTGAAATGAAATACATTATCTGCTTTTTCTTTGAAAGTCAGAATCTGCTCTTTCTGCACCAGCGGACTTTTGGCAGTCGTATCTTTTGGCGGTTTGACTTCCACGGTGCCTTCTTTTGTGTCAGAAGAGGAAAGTCCTGAAATAAAGGTACTTACAGTCTGCGTTACATCAGACAAGATACTGGTATCCTCCTTAGCTTCCGTAGAGGTGGTATTTTTATTTTGCACCGTGTGGGCTTTTACCGGCGGATGAGATACATTCTTCGTTAGGTCATCCCCTTCTGAAAAGCCCCAATATACGGCAGCGGCTAAAATGAGTAGAATGAATAAAACTTTTTTCATGTGGTCCTCGATGATAATAATTATAGAATGAAATCTGTATGTCTCATTGTATCATACTTTTAGGGATTAGGGGGACTGTAGCGGTGGTGTGGTTAGAAGAACATAGAGATGAGGCGTGTATACAAAGGTTCTGTAGCAATGGCGGGGCTAGAGGAACATGGAGATGGTGAGCGTATCAAAAGGTTCTGGCTCCGAGAAAATCGATAGATTTTCAATGGAGCCAGAACCCTGAGAACCCTGAGAACCCTG
>CAKQBK010000078.1 GCA_934216155.1 uncultured Dialister sp. | reverse complement strand
AAGCGAACTATATCGCTAGGAGCAAAGCGACGCAGGGATATAGTGAGACGCCATTTCGAGCGAAGCGAAGATGGGCATCTCTAGCGGTATACTTCGCTAACGGTACGACAATCCGTTATGGGACTAATACCACTCCTCACTCCTAATTCCACACTCCTAACTTATCTTGCACTTGCGGAACAATCGACCAAATATCCACGCCGTAGCTGCTGTAAACGCCATGCCGGGAGCGGCGGCGATGAGCATCAGGGTGAGGCCTTTTCCCAAAAGAAAATACATCACCACCCGCGCCAAGGCGGTACCAATGGGACCGGAGAAGATGTAAAAGAGCTTGTTCGAACCAGACAGAAGCCAGAATACACCGACCCCCAAACGGAACGCCATCTGAATCGCTACGTTCAAAATGGTAGCGGTCCCCATGCCTAAACCAAGTAAAGAAGCAATGATGCCGGCCGTAATATATTTCTTGAACCCAAAGACACCACAAATGGCGACCGCAATGGGCGCAGACAGTTGAAACTCCGTTCCCGGCACGATGCCAGGGATACGAAACGTCCCTGACACCGCAATGAGCACCGCCAGCAATGCGGTCTCGGTACAATCGATGATGAGTGAACGTTCCTTAGCGATACTGTTCATGGCTTTTCCTTTCGTATGTTGAGTGACTGGGGATTAGAAAATAGTGAGAAGTTAGGAATTAGGAGTGAGAAGTGGTGGAAGGGGCGCACAACTTAAAAAGCGCCCCAATACCCCTTTTTATTGTATTTGTGACTCTAACAACAGACGTCAATTCGCACGTTCGAGGCCCCTTGAACCCTTAGAACCTTCAGAACCTTTTCATATTACATTCTGCGGTGCTTCTAAATTTTGTGCGCCGCCACTACCATTCCTAATTCCTCATTTCTCATTCCTAATTGCTCTTCCAGTGTTTTCCCATCACGTCCGCCGCCCGATCCAGTTCTTCCTGTGTATGGGCGGCGGTCACGGTGAGGCGGATGCGGCTGGTGCCTTTGGGCACTGTGGGCGGACGAATGGCGGAGAGGAGAATACCCTCTTCCAGGCAGGCCTTGGCATAGGCCAGGGTTTTTGCTTCGTCTCCCATGACCACCGGAATGATAGACGTATCGCCCGGCAGGAAGGGAATGCCTGCTTCGGTGAGTTTCTGTTTCATGTACGCTGTATTTCTACGAAGTTTCCCCATATAGATTTCCGGTTTGGCTTCCAATAAACGAAGAGCTGCCAAGGCAGTGGCACCGGTCACGGCAGAAATGGACGTGGAGAAAATGAAGGGACGGGACCGATTTCTTAAAAACGCAGCGATTTCTTTCGTTGTGGCTGCATAGCCCCCTTCGGCTCCCAGAGACTTGGACAGGGTGCCTACCTGCACATCGATGCCAGAGGTATGGAAATATTCCCCGCTGCCTCTTCCGGTTTCTCCGATGACTCCCACACCGTGAGCATCGTCTACGATGAGGCAAGCATCGTATTTCTTTTTCAGTCGAAGCAAATCCGGAAGGGGTGCCACATCGCCATCCATGGAAAAGACCCCATCGGTGACAATAAAACGCTGTCCGTCACAGGGCGTTTCGACCAATTTCTTTTCCAAATCATCCATATCGGAATGACCATAGACCACCACGTGGGCCCGGGAAATCCGGCAACCATCCACAATGCTGGCATGGTTCAACGCATCGGAAAAAATCACATCGTTCTTATCGGCTAGCGCATAAAGAACACCCAGGTTCGTCATGTAGCCGGTATTAAAAATCACCGCCTCTTCGGCGTGTTTGAACTGAGCCAATTCTTTTTCCAAATCGGACAATTCAAATACCGCTCCCGAAGTGAGCCTGGCCCCGCCGGAACCAGTGCCATAGGAAATAGCCTGCCTTGCCGCTTCCATCACCTCCGGTTCGTGGGTCATGCCCAAGTAATCGTTGGAATTGAATACAATATATTCCTTCCCATCCCGGCGAATCCCCTTAGAAGCGGTCACCATCCGAAGATCCGACACCTGCCGGAAACGGGACTCTTTTCGTATTTCATTTAATTGATTGGGTATATCATTGATTTTCATAGGTATCACCTCATAGTGAGAAGTGAGGAGTTAGGAGTGAGGAGTGGTGGAAGGGGCGCACAAAATTTGGAAGCGCCCCAATACCCCTTTTATATAAAGTACACAATTAGCAATAATCGGCGAGCATATAGAAACGGACTCTGTGCTACTTGAAGAAATCCACATAAGAGTAATTCGATGCGCTCGCCGGCCTTCACTTCTCACTTCTCACTTCTAACTTCTAACTAATATGGTTTGATTCTGCATATAATCATCATAGGTCTCCACGTCGGTGCCGTGCTCTACGAAGAAGACCCGACCGCCTACGGGATCACCTTTGTCTTTCATAACTGTGATGCGGCCGTAGCCGTAAGTTTTGGACCCCACATAGCCGGTCACATAATCCGGGTCGTCGGACCAGCACAGTTCTGCCACCGTGCCAGGACCGTAGGCTACTTTCGAGGCCAGTACCAACGCTTCTCTAGGATGGTCACCGCCCAATCCTTTGGCTTTCATTTTCGATTCGTAGGCAGCCACATCTTCACAGTCCATGTTGCTGCAACGAACACCCCGCTCTTTTCTATCATCCAGTCGCTTGCCAGTCAGCGCATCCATCACGATGGCGCCTCGCATGCTGTCAGTCAAAGATTCCAGTTCCGCAAACCCATTGCGTACCGCCACTTCACTGACGCCGATGCGAAGCAGTTCTTTCTTCGCCATGTCCCGTCCCTCTTCTTTGGAATGAGACACCATCTGGTACATGGGAAGGAGCGGACAATACTGGATATTCTCTGGCTTTACCTCTTCCACTTTAAGCTGAATGAAATCAGCAGCCCCACGTTCATGGGTCCTGGCCCGACGAAGCATGGCCAGCACACTACGTTCCATATCCTCTTCCGTCACAATTCGCTCCGCCCCAGAAATATGACGTCCCCCCTGTCCATGGACTCCGCCCAGACTGGATCGCATTTTGACACTGTATAACATACTGTAGCCCCTTTTCTGTATGGTTGTTGGTTGTTAGTTGATAGTTGTTGGTTTATGTGCCGAGCACTTTTGAGACAACCTGCCTTTTCCAAAATCTCATTGGTTTAAGGTTTATGGTTTACATGCAAGAACAAAAACCTTAAACCCTAAACCAATGCAATTTTGTGGATGGCAAATTGTCTACGTAGAGCTCGGCACATAAACCACCAACCAACAACTAACAACACTTTCTCTATTTGTAAACACTCGCAACCGGCATAAATTAACAATCAAACCGTAAAAATAGCCGAAGCCCTCCTGCTTCGGCCTTTAGTGTCAGTGTACTAGGGTTGACTAGCATTTGTCAAGATTGACAATATTTTGTATTTACAATATATGCTGTGTCTTTTTCTTCTCTCCGGCTTGATATAAATGAGGAGTGAGGAATTAGGAGTGAGGAGTGAAGGAAGGGGCGCACAACTTAAGAAGCGCCCCAATACCTCTCTTTTATATGTTGGTTCACGTAAAACAGAACTCGGCGAGCATATAGAAACGGATTCTGCACCACATAAAGTTATCCGTATAAGAGCAATTCGATGCGCTCGCCGCCTTCACTCCTGACTCCTCACTCCTAACTCCTCACTTCACAAGAGCATAGCTCTTGTGTGCCACTTATCCAACGTCGACCGGTGTCCTACGCTGATGACCGTAATGCCCGGGATGGACACGAGTCTGCCGTAGAGGTTATTTTCCGTTTCTTCATCCATGGCGGAGGTGGCTTCGTCCAAGAAAACCCATTGGGGTTTCCGAAGGAAAATACGGACGAAGGCCAGTTTCTGTTGTTCTCCCAAGGAAAGGATGTGACTCCAATCACCTTCTATATCCAAGCTATCCACCAGGTGAGACAGGCCGCATTCTTTCAGCAGTTTTTCCAATGTTTCACGGGAAACATCACTATCTGGATAGGCAGCCGCTTCCATGAGCGTTCCCATAGGCATGTAAGGCCGCTGGGGGATGAACATGGTTTCTTCCTTTTTCGGAAGCACCATTTTCCCTTTTGCATAGGGCCAGAAGCCTGCCAGGGTTCTCAGTAGCGTCGATTTCCCTTTGCCAGAGGGACCTTTGATGATCACTTTTTCGCCCCGGTGGATGGTGCAATTCATATGCGTGAGCAGCATCCGCCCAGTGGGAAGTCCTATTTCTACATCGGTCAGTTGCAAGGTATCTTCCTTTTCTTCCCGCTGAAGTCCCTGCTCTTCCTTTTCCGTTTCCTTCAACAGGGTTTCGATGTGACTATCAAAGGAAAGCAGTCGCTGGGCGCAGGATTGCCATTCTGCCAAAGAGGAATAGACGTCCACGAAGTAGGACATGGATTCCTGCACTTTACCAAAGCAGTTGGCCACCTGCATGAGGCCGCCCAGAGAAATACTTTTGGACAAATACCGCGGGGCCGCCACCACGAAAGGAAAGATGATGGCAATCTGACCGTAAGAATTGGTGAGCCATGACAGTTGTTTTTGTTTTCGGATAATATAGATGGTATTGGTCACCAGCTTTTGGAAGCGATGGCCCAGAATCCCATTTTCCCGCCGGGCCCCTTCATAAAAGGCCACGCTTTCTGCCGTTTCCCGAAGCCTGACCATGGCATAACGGAAATCGGCTTCCAATTTCTGCTGCACGAAATTCAGTGCCACCAGTTTGTGCCCCACCACATGGGTGATCCAGGTGCCCACCACCGAATAGGCCAGGGCAGTCCACACCAAGTATCCATAGATGTGATATTCGCTTCCCCCTACCATAAAGGACAGCGGTTCCGATAGGCCCCACAGGACAAAAATGAAGCAGAAAATGGTGGTGATGGCTTTCAAAAGGCCCGACATGAAAGATAAAGTCCGAGACGTGAATAAATTGATATCTTCCGAAATACGCTGGTCCGGGTTATCTGCTTCGCCTTTGGAAAACATTTCCATCCGGTAGTACATGTCATGGGACGTCCAGCGAGACAAGTATTCCCGGGTCATCCACTGCCGCCACCGAAGAGCCAGTTTCTGCTGCAAATAGTACCCATAAACCGCAAAGGCAATATGGGCAAAGGCCAAACCGGTAAATTTCAAAAGCCCGTGATAGACCGCTTCGCTGTCATAATTCTGCAGCGCACTGTAAAACTCATTGAACCAGTCATTCAAAAGGAGTGTCATATACACCGCCGCCATGGTGAGCCAAATAATGCCCACCAGGTACAGGTAAGCACTTTTCTTCTCCTCCGACTTCCAGTACTTGGTAATCAGGTGAAATAGGGACTGTATAAACGATCGATTCCACGTGTTAGATTTCATAAAAGCGTCCTCTCATTTACAAAACCGCTAGGGATAAATTTCATCTATTATACTACATGTAAAAAGGTTATATGCTGCCATAAAACGATTTATTCTAAAAACTTTCATACCGCTTATCTAAAGGGTATTATTCTGCTGAAATCTGTATACAACAAAGAAAAAACACCGCCTGTCAAAAGGGTATGAAAGGTTACAAAAGGTTATGAAACTTTCGATACTCCCATAACCTTTTAATACCCCTTTTTCCCCCTTACCAGGCGGTAGTTTTTCTCTGTTAGATAAAGGATACAGAGAAATAATACCTTTCATTTACATCTATGTTCCTCTAACCACATCACCGCTACAGCCCCCTAAGAGCCCCTTCCTCAGGAAGGGGCAGGCTCGCTTGCGAGCCGGGGATAGGCCGACGAAGAAGAGTTGTTTCGCTAGCCGCCTTTGCAGAACGCCGACAACGTGATGTGTCTCATCACAATGCTCTCGCCAGTGCGAGCTATCCCCCCTGCCCCCTTCCAAAGGAAGAGGGTAGCCGCTAGTGCCTCTACGGATAGCGTCATATTTCCTAGTCCCTAGTCACTAGTCCCTAGTCACCAGCCACTAATTCAGCAAAAACATATACAGCGGAATGAAGAATACCCCCAGTGCCAAGGACACGCAATTGATGGTGGTGGAATATTCCGCATCGGCTCCTACGGAATAGGCCAGAATGGTCATGTTTGTCATAGCAGGCATACCGGCTTGCATGAGAAAGACCTTCGCAGACATTTCTGATACAGGAATAAAAGGAAGCAGTAGAAATAAAGACAAAGGGGCCAAGATGAAACGACCAGCCACAGCCCCTACCAGTTCCTTATCAAAATGAATGGATGACAATGGAATCTGGCTCATTTGCATCCCAATGACAATCAGAGCCATCGGTGTCGCCATGCCGCCTACATATTTCATGGCCGTCAGAGCAAAATGAGGAATGGGGACATTGAGAAGAATCAGGGCCACCCCAGCCAAGAATCCCATGAGCGGCGGGGTCCGCAATTTCAAAAGCATTTCTTTTAGAGTGAATTTCTTATCTCCTCCCGCATCCTGTACGATGAGATACGCCCCCAAGCCCCAGAACATGGCTGTGTTGGCAATATAATACAACATACAGGAAGGCACGCTGGATTCACCGAAGAGTGCCACATTGACTGGAAGGCCGATGAAAATTGCATTGGCAATGCAGCAAGTACAAATAAAAATCCCCCGCCGTCCTTTGCGAATATGGAGAACCGCTGCCCAGAGATGCCCCACTAAGTAAGCCACAAAAATAGAAATAAAAGGCAAAATCAGATCCGGCGCGGTGGCAATCAGCTCGTCATGGGTGAAATTGGAATACAGCGAATACACCATGAGCGGCGGCAACGCCACGGTCATAGTGAGCTTCGTCAAATCCTTCCCGGCATTCTCCCAGAACCAGCCCTTCTTGTTCAAGAAAAATCCCAGCCCAGCGATGAGTACTACCTCAAAAATTCCAGATAACCCTTGTAATATAGCGTCCATGCCATTCTCCTTCATTTTTTCATACATAAGAGTCATGTTTCACGGGAAACGTTTTAGTAAGCAGTGAGCAGTAGACAGTTAGCCGTTTCTGCCTACCGCTAACGGCTAACTTCTTAGTTTTCCCTTGTTTCCTATAGTATATCCGATTTATACTTATCATAGAAATAGAAATATAATGTGATACTTATACGAATATTGTATAAGATGCACAGGTTGCTTAAGTTACTCAGGTTACTCAAGGTTCTGAGGGTTCTAAAGGTTCCTCAAACATGCCACTATCCGCTAGTGATATCCACCACGTGAATCCCCTTCCTTTGGAAGGAGATAGGACTTACGCGTAGCGAAAAGTCCAGGGGATAGCTCGCTTTAGCGACATAAAATAGGTTTCCCTCTACTCACTTAGGCGTCCACTCTAGCGGTCATGAGAAATACCACTTCTTCCTCCTGCTGCTAAGTTAAAAAAATGGTATAAAAGACTAGCGTCATGGGAGCCGATGGGATTCGTGCTAAATATCAAAAAAGATGCAAGCGACCATGTTGGACAAAAGTGGAGAAATCTTGTGTCTCTTTCGATCATTTCGCTAGTATCACAAGATTTCTCCACTTCTGTCTAACATAGTCCCAGACTACTCTACAGCGACATTCCGCACAAATCCCGTCGGTCGAAATGACGTTTATGGATAGCAGCACGTTCGAGAGACCTGAGAAACTTGAGAATCCTGAGCAACCTGAGAAACTTATCATCTCCAGCGAAATCATACCTACTAACGCAAAGCCGTAGCAACAGAAAGGCCCCCCATGAATACCGAATTTCTTCGTCATTTCATTGCCATTGTGGAAAGTGGTGGATTTAACAAAGCCGCCAAGACATACCACATCGCCCAGCCGGCTTTGACCCGGCAATTACAAATTTTGGAAAAAGAATACGGCACCGCCCTCATCGAACCCCGCCGGGGCAGTCACAGTCTGACCCTCACCGAAGCGGGATGGATCGTCTATCGACAAGCGAAACAAATCTGCGACATGGAAGACCACACCCAGGCAGAACTGGCCGCCCTGTCCGCCGGATTATCCGGAACACTCCGACTCAGCATCGCCCCCTCCTATGCGTCGTGGCTGATTTCAGATATTCTTCCTCCCTTTCACAAAACCTATCCAGACCTGTGTTTCCGCATCCGCGAATCCTACCATCTCACACTGGTGGAAGACGTGCGGCAAGGCCGGTCTGAAATCGGCATCGCCAATGCACCCCTGCCGGATCCATCCCAATTTCATATATGGAAACAGACCCCGTCATCCCTGCTGGCGGCAGTCCCCAAATCCTTTGCCTCTCATCAAGAAAACATTCTGTCCCTGCTGCCCCATTTTCCCATTGCCGTAAGCCGCAGCTCTGAAGATATTTTCCGCACCCTATCTGCCACCTGGCACATACAGCCGGATATTTTCTACTCCGTAGACACCCGCACCTCCTCGCTCCGCCTCGCCAGAGAAGGGCTTGCCATTGCGATCCTCATCGACCAAAAAGAAACCGACGCCTCAGAAACCGTGGATTTCTACCCCCTGCCCACACCGGATATATCCATCAGCCAAACCATTTTCTCCCTCAAAAACCATACGCTATCCAAAGGAATGGAACAATTCGTTCATACCCTGATATCCCCACCGGACATGATATAATAAGTGGGTAGATACTGATTTCCCTATTATGAATTAGTGCGTAATATGAGTGGCATATAAGGTTATTTATTCTGCTGCGTCCTATTTTTAACATAGAACCATAATGGCTAATGGCAAGGTTATAAAGGGTTATGCTTGAACAGATATTCTCATAACCTTTTATAGGTTCTGAGGGGCCTCGAACGTGCGAATTAACGTCTATTGTTAGAATCACAAATACAATAAAAGGGTATTGGGGTGCTTCTTAAGTTGTGCGCCCCTTCCAACACTCCTCACTCCTAATTCCTAACTCCTCACTATTTTCTAATTCCTAGCTACTAGTCACCAGTCACCAAAAGGAGTTTATAAAATGCTCATTCCCTACTCTTCCCCGTCTGAAACATTTGCTCATGAAATAGAAATCAAGAAATCCATTTTCATCACCCATATCATTCCTGTCACTTCCGAAGAAGAAGCCCAGGAGCAGCTGTCTGTATTTCGTAAAAAATACAAAGACGCCACCCACAACTGCTATGCCTGGCGGCTTGGCACGGAGCGCATTCTGGAAAAATCCAGCGACGACGGCGAGCCCCAAGGCACTGCCGGCCATCCCATGCTCCACGTGCTGCAAATGAAAGAACTGACCAACGTGTTAGCCATCGTCACCCGCTACTTCGGCGGCATCAAACTGGGCGCCGGCGGTCTCACAAGAGCCTATAGCTCCTCCCTGGCGGACACCGTGAAAATCGCCTCCATTGTAAGATATACCCCCTATGAGAAATACATCCTCACCCTGCCCTACACCGCTGTGGGCGCTTTCGAAAACTATAGTAAAGATACAGACATCCGCGTAGAAGATCGCACCTTCACGGACAAAGTGCAAATTACCTACCTCACCCTGCCAGAAAACGCCGCCAAACATAGCAAAACTTTCACCGACATGACCGGCGGTAAAGCGGAAATCGAGAAAGTCGATGAAGTGTATGTGAAGATAGCACTGACTGGGGATTAGGTATTGGTAACTGATGACTAGTAGCTAGGCCCTAGGAAAATACTTACTAAAAAAGAGATTCTATGAAATAGAAATATTTCGTAGGATCTCTTTTAGTTGTGGGTTTATCTGCTGGTTCCTTTAGAGACAATCTGCCGTGAAGAAAGTGGCATTGGTTTTGGGCTTAAGGTTTAATGGCTATCATGCAAACCCTAAACCTTAAACCAATGAAGCTTTGTGTTTGTGCGAATTATATCTTTAGAACTCGGAGCGTAACCCCAACAACTAGCGGTAAATCACAACCCATAGAAAAAAGCCCTGCTTGGGTTCCCAGCAGAGCTTTTTCTATATTCCTATCTATTTCCAGTCACAAGTCACCAGTCTACCAGTCACTCATTCCCCAATAATCGGTTTCTTTTCCGCAATTCCCACTTTTCTAGGATAGGTCTTCGGGCAGGGAGCGGTTTTCTTGATGTAGAGGATGCAACGTTTTTCTCCTGTAGGCAGGGTGAGGTCTTTCTTTTCGGTGAGTTCCCCTTTCAGTTCTCGGAGAATTTTGCCGGCCTGTTTCAGTTCGTCTTCTGCGCCGGGGCCTTTCATGGCAGCAAATACTCCCCCGACTTTGACGAAGGGCATGGCCCATTCGGAGATGACCGGCATGGATTTCACCGCTCTGGCAGTGACGATGTCGAAGGTTTCTCTGGTTTTTCTGCGGCGGCCTCCTTCTTCGGCCCGCATGTGGATACATTTCACGTTTTTGATACCCAGTTTCGCACAGGCTCCTTCAATGAAGGTGAGCTTTTTCTGAATGGAATCTACCAGGACCACTTGCATGTCTGGACGAAGGATCGCCATGGGTACGCCAGGGAATCCGGCGCCGGTGCCCAGGTCCATCATACGTCCTTTTTCTGGGAAGTAGGTGTCTTTGTACACCGTCAGTGAATCGTAGACATTTTTGATGAGACTTTCTTCTACGTCTTTGATGCCGGTGAGATTCACCTTGCGGCTCATTTCGATTACCATGGCGTTGTATTCTGTCAGTTTCTTTGCGGCCTCCTCATTGGCCGGAAGGCCCAGGGCCTCCATCATTTCTGCGACTGTCATTGGTTTCCCCTTTCCAATTTGAATGGTTTCTCTTTTAATTTCCCTGAAGAGAAATAAATCAGTTAACAGTTAACGGTTGGCAGTTGACAGTTAGCCCAACTGCCAATTATGGCTTGTATCACATGGAATATAAGTGAGGAGTGGTATTAGTCCCACTTTGCATAGAATAACATAATTATTTATGCCGCTAAAGGTGCCCCCTCTGCCTACGGCATCTCCCCCAATGGGCAATGCTGTTAAGTTAAGCGAAATATGTGGTGATTCCTTTTGTGACAAAGTTTCTCAGGTTGCTCAGGACTCTC
>CAKQBK010000077.1 GCA_934216155.1 uncultured Dialister sp. | reverse complement strand
TTATAGTATAATATACATGAAAAATACAGTAGTAATCGATTGAAATTTAGCTTAAATAATTAACGAGCATCCACTATTTAGAAGCTTTAGACCAAAAGAAAATAGTTTCTTTTCAGCCTCAATCGAATCCTTTGAGGCTTTGATTATTTGAATTACTTGATTAGAGAGGAATTCTGTTGATAATTCGGCATTTTCTGTTAAAATAGTCATAGGGAAGAGTCCTTTCTTTGTTTTTTTGCGTATGAAAATTATAACATTTTCAGTCAAAGGGGGCTCTTCCTTTTTGATTGCATTTCAAGAAAATGTCCCTGGTCTCTCTTACCGAGTAAAATTTTACACTAAGTATAAAGTGGTAAGTGTCGTTTATGACATAAAACCGATTTTCCAACATGGAACAGAACAATGAATGAGTAATGCGTAGTGAAGGTGCGGCGCACAAGTTAAATAGCGCCGCGCTTTTTTATGAAAATTAAATCACAATCGAAATTAAAGGTTCGTAGGTTTATGTTTTCTATACCATTTGAGGAAATAGTCAACATCTCCAGCGTCTTACCTCCCCATCGGGGGAGGTGCCGAAGGCGGAGGGGGCAGCACTAGCGGTATTTCCTGCCAGTGTTGAGAAGGCGGTAAACGGGTTGTCTCACATAGCCCGTCATCCGCTGGAGCAGTCCCTATTGGTGCTTCGCACCACCTTTCCCCCGGCGGGGGAACTAAGGTTTTCGCCGTTTATATAATCTTTAATACTCGCGGCGCTATAAAAATATTATGCGTCGCTCCACCATTACGCACTACGCACTACGCATTCATCATTCTTTGTGCTTTGTGCCGCTTTTGGAAGAAAAATATGTGGCAATAAAAAAGCATGGGTCCCCGAAAAGACCAGTCCTATGAATTGCCCACACGAGATCGGCGACAGCGCTTTTAATTGCACTCGAGAGGAGGCAGGTTGCTCTTGGTCTGGTCGCTCGCACAGGACGAATACGGAAGCTGATGTTGGATTAGGGAAACCCATGCTTTATGTAGTTTGGTGGCTGCGCAGCCTTGGAGAGTGATCCCATCTATAAAGGACTCGGGAGTCCCCCTTCTCCCCTGCAGCTTCTTTAAAGTGAATGCGCGCCAGCTGCTTGGAAAAAGGAGAAATACCGTTCCTTCGGTACCGGATGAATTTCACCCTCTATATAGTAATACTGATTTTTGAGGCCAAAAACGAACATTGACTCTGATGTTTTAGAATTTCTTTATACTTTAGGAGTAACATGGAGGGAATAGAGTGCGTAATGGCGGAGCAGCGCGCAAATTATATAGCGCCGCAGATTATTTATAAAACCTACATCTCAATCAGGAGCTGTAACGGATAAGTCAACAAAGTCCCGCGATTTCGTGAACGGGTAGATTGGGAAAATATTATACATCACTGGCCCGAACCTTAAATCTATGAACCTTTGAACCTTTTTAATTAAAAATTGCGGTGCTTTAAAATTTTGTGCGCCGCGCCTTCATTACGCATTACGCATTCTTCAGTCCGAACCACGAACCTTGACATCAGCGGAGCCATAGCTACTGACGCTTTCCATTGCGGCTCCATTGAACCATGAACCTTTAAACCTAGGGAGTCATCGCTATGGGAATAATCCGTTACGGTTCCAGCTGAACCTCTGCGACTACTTTCTCCAGCGCCAAATAAAAAAGCGCGGCGCTTTATTACTTGTGCGCCGCACCTTCATTACGCATTACGCATTACGCATTATTTCTCCAGTGCTTCCAACAGTGCATGGGCCAGCTGGTCAGCGCAGGAGGTTTCTTTGCCACGACAGGTATTTCCCAAGAGGATATCAGCGGCTTCTTTGGCATCTCTGCCTTCCAGCAGCTTGCCGATGGCTTTCAAGTTGCCCGGGCAGCCTCCTTCGAATGCCAGGTCATGGATTTTTCCATCTTCCAAAGCGAAAGTAATCTTTCTGGCGCAAACGCCCTGAGGAACGAATTCAAAATTTTGCATAGTATGACTTCCTTTCTTTTTTAACACTCTGTCTGTATTGTAGCGAAAAGAATATAAACTGTCGAGAGTAAGGCTCTCAAGGTTTTATTTTTTCAATTTTCTCGGAAGAAAGTGCTGCTACTGGCTACTCATTTCCATGAAGTCTTTCAAGTCATTCTTACAGAAATGAAGAAGGCCATAAAAATACTGCTGTTTTTTGATCCCGATTTTTCGCTTCAAGTATCGTTCCAACAGCCGACCGCCAGCCAGTACGCTACCGAAGGGGATGAAAAGGGCCACACAGAGTAGGCCTAGGAATTGGAGCATATCGGTCTTCTCTGCCCCGTGGAGAATGTCTTCTACCTGGCACTCTTCTTTCAGTTCTTCCAAGAAAGCTTGGTATACCATCTTATCTTTTAACGGTGTGGCGTCAACTAGGAGAAAACCATGATTTTCATTCCAACCATAGGAAATCCCATATTTTTGGAAGCGGAAACGCAGGGACTCTTGCATAGCTGGCATCCGATGCACCGGTCCTAAGAATAGGACTTTGCCATGGTCCAATGCATCTTTCTGTATGTTCCACTGTTCTTCACTCAAAGCAATGATACAAAAATGGCTGTCTGCCTCTTCTTGCTTTCTGATTTCATGAAGTATCTGATTCGCAAAGGCTGTATCCCCTCGGCTACATACCACATACAAAGTTTTATCTTCCGTCATGGCCCCTCCTTTCCTTACCGCCGGTAATATGCAATTTCAAATTTCATCCATATTCTACCTGTATCATATCATAGTTGCCCATTGATTGTTATTGATTCTTTATCGTTATTTTGGGTCATTATTCCCCGGCTTTTGGGCATAAAAAAGCCGAGACCGAAGCCACGACTTTTTTATGCTGCGCTTTTGAACCTTTTGCAGTAGGAAAGGGTTTATTTACTTTTTACTTGCTTTCAAAGAAAGCTTTGTATGCCAAGTAGGTTTCGTAGGCATCGGCTTTAGAAAGCAGGTCATAGGGGGCATGCATAGACAACATAGCGGTACCGCAGTCTACGACTTCAGCACCCCAGTCAGCCATCATAAAGGCGATGGTGCCGCCGCCGCCCTGGTCTACTTTGCCCAGTTCGCCGATCTGCCAGCATACACCAGCTTCATTGAAAATGGTCCGAATCTTCTGCAGGAATTCGGCATTGGCATCATTGCTGCCTGCTTTACCGCGAGCGCCGCCGTACTTGGTCAGGTTGATACCATAGCCCAGGAAGGACGCATTGTCTTTTTCAGATACTTCAGCAAACATGGGATCCATGCAGGAGTTTACATCCGCAGAGAGCATTTCACTGTTTTCCATGGTTTCATAGAAATCCAAGAGGGTATTCTGTCCCTGGAGAGCCAAGAGTTTCATCACAAATTTAACGAAATAAGAAGATTCCATACCCGTATTGCCATAGGAACCAATTTCTTCTTTATCAGTCAGAAGGGCTGCCTGGGTTTTCACACCCGGTTTAGCAGTTAGGATAGCTTCCAAGTTGGCATAGGAGCAAACTCGATCATCCTGTCCATAAGAAGCAATGAGGGAACGGTCGAAACCTACATCGCGGCTCTTGGTAGCCGGTACCAGTTCCAATTCAGCGGTGGCAAAGTCTTCTTCTTCGATACCGTATTTTTCTTTCAGCATATTCATGAAGACTTCTTTCGGTTTCAGCTTATCTTCTGCATTGGTGCCAGCAATAGCCTGCAGCTGTTCACCAGTGATGCCTTCTGCCAAAGTCTTTTTCATCTGGTCCTGTGCCATATGAATCAACAGGTCAGACACGTAGAAAATCGGATCGTCTTCTTTGAGACCCACATTGATTTCTACCTTCTTGCCATCTTTGGTATAAATGACGCCAATCAGTGCCAGCGGAATGCAGGTCCACTGGTATTTCTTGATACCACCATAGTAATGGGTACGGAAATATACGATACCTTCCTGTTCATGGACTGGATTGGCTTTCAGGTCCAGACGCGGAGAATCGATGTGAGAGCCTACAATCTTGATGCCTTCATGGACCGGTTCTTCGCCGATAACAGCCAGAATGACAGACTTGCCTTTCTGGTTCCAGTATACTTTGTCCCCTGCTTTCAGAGAATCCATGGAATAGACCGGTTTGAATCCATGGGCTTCTGCCTGGCGAATAATTTCTTCCGTTGCCAGACGTTCTGTGCGAGCGGTATCCAAAAATGCTTTGTACCGTTCCCCGTAAGCCATCACTTCTTTCCGTTCCGCATCGTCCATACGCTGCCAAACAGACTTTGTTCTGCTATATGTTTCTTTCATACAAGAGCCTCCTATTAGAGAATCATTTTCAATGTATTGCTTCTATATTATACCGCAGTAAACAAAAAGTAGCTAGGGACTAGGGATTAGGGATTAGGATATCACGCGAATAAAACTCTATTGATATGGAAAGGTTATTATTCTGCGGTATCAGTTTTCTAACAAGTAGAAATATCGCTTAGTATCAAGGTTAAAAAGGTTATAAAAGGTTAATACATACCCCTTTTTAACCTTGTACCAAGCGATATGCTTCGAATGTTAGAAAATGAGCATGGTAGAATAATAACCTTTAAAATTTTCCATCCTTTCCTAATCCCTAGCTACTAGTCCCTAATCCCTATTTCCCCGGAAATGCCTTATCCAACAGATAGGTCAATCCTACAAAGAGTGCCATCACTACGAACACCATAGGATATGCGATCACCGTCAGCATAACCGCCGATTCTACACTTGTCATTTTATTTCTCCTTATATAACGGATAGCGAAACCTGCAATGATTTCTGCTGATGTAAAGGTTTCTCAGGTTTCTCAAGTTTCTTAGGTTGCTCAAGTTCCTCGAATGTGCCTATAGACATTAGTGTCATCAGCTCATTCAAGAAACCTGAGAACCTTAAGAAACCTTTTCTGAGAAAGAAATCAATGCATAACAACATTACGTAATAAAAAAGGGGGTATTGGGACGCTTTATGAACTGTGCGCCCCTTCCACCACTTCTCACTTCTAACTATTTCACACAAGCGAAATCATAGCCAAATGTTACATCAACACCGGAATCAAAGCCAGCACCAAGCCGCCTGCTACGACAGAAGCGACCTGACCAGCTACGTTGACACCCATGGCATGCTGGATGATGTAATTGGTATTGTCTTCTTTCAGTGCCATTTTCGCAATGACGCGGCCGGACATAGGGAAGGCAGAAATACCGCAAGCCCCAATCATTGGATTGATTTTCTTCTTCAAGAACAGGTTGGCAATTTTAGCAAAGAGTACACCGCCTACGGTATCGAACACGAAAGCTACAGCCCCCAGAGCCAGGATTTTCAACACATCTAAAGTGAGAATATTTTCTGCGGTCATGGTTGCCCCTACGGTAATGCCCAGGAACAGCGTAACCAGATTGGACAATTCATTCTGTGCCGCGTCAGACAAAGAATCGCAAACACCAGAAACTTTCAGCATGTTACCAAACATGAGGGCCCCGATGAGCGGTACAGAAATCGGTGCCAAAATTCCTGCAAACAGAACCACCATAAATGGAAACAGGAACTTCGCCGTCCAGGACACTGGTTTTTCTTCATGGTATGGCATGCGAATCCGACGTTCCGCTTTTGTTGTCAAAAGCTTTATAATAGGCGGCTGAATGATCGGGACCAAAGACATATAACAGAAAGCGGTCACCGTCAAAGGAGCCAGCAAGTTGGTAGCAAATTTCTGGGCCACAAAAATGGTAGTCGGGCCATCAGCCGCGCCAATGATACCAATGGAAGCGGCTTCATTGAATGGAAATCCCACCATAGCTGCCAAGATGGTGGCTGCAAAAATACCAAAATGGGCAGCGGCCGCAAAAAGCATCACATAAGGTGCTCGAATAAGTGGCGTAAAATCGCACATAGCACCAACCGCGATAAAAATCAGCACAGGAAATAATTCATTGGCAATGCCTGCTTCATAAAGAACGGTCAGAAATCCCGGTTCACCGCCTCCTGTAGGCATGACCGCAAAGTGACCTGGAATATTAGCCAAAATACAACCCACCCCCATAGGGAAGAGCAGCATCGGTTCATAGTCCTTCTTGACCCCCAGCCAAATCAAAATCCCACCGATGATAAACATAATCCAAACCGTAGGGTCCGACATGCCCATCACACCGGTAAAAAGTTCTTCTAATACTTTTTCCCAGTTATCCATATACTTCTCCTTTTTCAAAAAAATTCAATAATCAAGAATTAGACATTGCGTTTCTAACTCCTACTTTAAATATGTAATGGGTATTGGGGCGCTTTCAAAATTTGTGCGCCCCTTCCTTCACTTCTCACTTCTAACTTCTCACTTCTAACTCGTTTCACCTGCCTTTATTTCTATGATTGAATAGGGTAACCAATTTCTATTATAAATAAAATAGACCTGACATTTATCCAATGCCAGGTCTATCATTTGTATTTCCTACCCCCGTGCCATACGCAGGAAATGTCTTATAGAGTTTACTTTAGAAATTATAACCGAAAATCGGCAAAATGACAAATATCAAAATTGCCCAAATGATCCCCGCTACAATAAAAATACCAGCGGTGATAGCAAAGCCTTCTTTGGAATTCGGTACGCCCAAAAGGCTGAAATTGCCAAGAGGACCACGACGAACCATGAAGCCATTGTTCTTTCTCTGCTTGAACCACTTCATTTTATTTTCTGCACCAATGCTATATGCCACCAGTACAGCTACAATAGAAGCCACCAGCCAGTAAATCAAAAAGCGAGCAGCACTGAAATCTTTCACATCGGATAAATCGATCAACTGCATACTATCCATATTTACACCATCCTCAATCAGGGAATTTTCATATGTATCTATTATAATGCACCACGCCTTTTTTAGCAAAGGGAATCTAACGGTTCTGGGACACCGCTTTCCATTGGAGTCACTTTCTCGCCTTCCACTGTGCAATGATCAGCCGCCATATAGAAAGGGGTATTGGGGCGCTTTATGAATTGTGCGCCCCTTCCACCACTTCTCACTTCTAACTTCTCACTTCTAACTGCATGAAAAAAGAACCCCGGTGACAAAAGTCACTGGAGTTCTTTTTTCATCAGCTAACGTCAGCAGATATTATTTGCCGAACTGTGCCAGCATGGTACCAGCTGCTACTGCGGTACCGATAACACCTGCTACGTTTGGTCCCATAGCCTGCATCAGCAGGTAGTTGGATGGGTTATCTTTCAAACCTACAACCTGGGATACACGAGCTGCCATTGGTACTGCAGATACGCCTGCGGAACCAATCAGTGGGTTGATCTTGTTGCCGGATGCAATTCTCATGATCTGACCAAAGACTACGCCACCTGCGGTACCTGCGGCGAAGGCAATCAGGCCGAGGATGATGATTTCAATGGTTTCCAGACGAAGGAATTTATCACCGGTCATGGTCAGGCCTGTACCAGTTGCCAGGAAAATGGTAACGATGTTGCACAGGGAGTTCTGAGCGGTATCGGAAAGACGAGCGGTTACGCCAGATACTTCAAACAGGTTGCCGAGGCAGAGGCATCCCATCAGGGCTGCTACTGGTGGCAGAAGCAGAGATACGACGATGGCTACAACGATCGGGAATGCTACCTTTTCGAAGTGGGTAACAGGACGAAGGTTGGTCATCTTAATCATACGCTGTTCTTTGGTGGTGCACAGTTTCATAATTGGTGGCTGAATCAGTGGAACCAGGGACATGTAGGAGTATGCTGCTACAGCGATGGCGCCCAGAAGATGTGGAGCCAGTTTAGATGTCAGGTAAATAGCGGTTGGGCCATCAGCACCACCGATGATACCGATGGATGCTGCTTCCTGAACGTTGAAGCCCAGGATCATTGCACCAGCCAGTGCTACGAATACGCCGATCTGAGCAGCTGCACCCAGAAGTACGGTCTTCGGGTTAGCAATCAGTGGACCAAAGTCGGTCATAGCGCCTACGCCCATGAAAATCAGCGGCGGGAAAATTTCGTATTTAATACCAAAACCAATGGCCATCATAACACCCATTTCGTCTTCGAATCCGGTGTTCGGGAAGTTAGCCATAATATCGCCAAATGCGATTGGAAGCAGAAGCAGTGGTTCATACTGCTTTGCAATTGCCAGGTAGAGCAGAATCAAGCCTACCAGAATCATTACCATGTTCTGCCATGTCAGAGCGGCAAAGCCGGAGTCTGTCCATACAGAAACAAGAGCTCTCATGAAGCCATCCATGTTTGTATCCTCCTAGATATATGGTTGTTGTATACAGTTTTCGGAAATTCTCAAGTTTTAAGGTTGCTCAGGTTGAAATAGAAGCACTTGAGAATATCTCAATTATTTCTTCTTGTTCTTGGTTGGATCCACAATGTGAATCAGCTGAATAACGCAAGCAAGGAAAATCAGAACTGCAAATACGATAACCATGTTTGTGATACAAATCGAAAGCGGGCCTGGAGTATCCATGTAAAAATCCACCTTTCTTTTTGTGGTATCAAATGATACCTTCGCGAAGCTGTCGCGGACAGTTTTTCTTACCAAAAGACAAGGACCCTCTTCCGGCACAAGCCGGAAGAGACCTTGAAACTACTTATCCTAATTGACTTGGTTCAAAGACAATCTTTGTACCATTAGAATGGCCAGAAGATTGGAACGATGATAACGCAAGCAATCCAGGAAATGAGGCACATCGGAACGCCTACTTTTACGTAGTCGTTGAAGGAGAAGTTGCCAGGGCCAAGAACCAGGGTGTTTGGCGGAGTAGCCATTGGAGTTGCGAATGCCATAGAAGCTGCAATACCAAGAGCCATCAGAACCGGTTTCGGATCGCATCCGATGGTCTGAGCAATGGAAATACCGATAGGTGCGAGCAGAGCTGCAGATGCGGTATTGGACATGAACTGAGTCAGTACGTTAGAAATCAGGAACAGTACAGCGGTCAGGACATATGGATTCGGGCTGGAACCCATCATACCTACAACGGTATCAGCAATCAGTTTGCCAGCGCCGGTTTTTTCCATAGCAGATGCAACGGAAAGCATACCAGCGAACAGGAAAATGGTTACCCAGTCGATACCTGCATAAGCTTCTTTTTCTTTCAGGCAGCCGGTGATAACGCAGAGGATAGCGCCGGTAACTGCTGCGGTGTGCAGCGGAACAGTCTTCAAGTTCAGAGCCATGCAGACAACAACGCCGATCAGAATCAGACCGGAAATCCACATCTTAGTTTTGCTCTTTGGAGCATCATCGCCAGAAGCACCAGCTTCTTCCTTAGCCGCTTTGATGGCATCTTCATCCATAGCACCGGAAGATTTATCTGGAATGAAATGACGACCAATGAACAGAGTATAAACCAAAATGATAATGGACAGCGGAACACCAATGTAAGCGAATTCAAAGAAGCCGAAGGACGGAAGTCCTGCTGCAGAAAGCGCACCAGTAACGATAACGTTTGGCGGAGTACCAATCATGGTGATGGTACCACCGACGTTAGCTGCGATAGCCAGTGGCATCAATTCCTTAGAAGCAGGAATATTTGCTGCCTGGCAGATACCGATAATAACCGGCATGAGGCAAGCTACTGTACCTGTGTTGGAGGATACAGAAGACAGGACGATGGTAACAATCATGATAGCTGCCATCAACGGAATTTCGTTGGTGCCGGCTTTCTTTACAACGGCTACACCGATTGCTTCAGCGAGGCCTGTTTTAAACATAGCTGCGCCGATAACGAACATGCCGCCGAAAAGTACGACGGTGGAATTGGAGAGACCTGCGTAAACTGCCTTAGATGGAAGTACGCCCAGAATCCCCAGTACAGTACATGCTGCCATAGCTGTAACAGCCAGCGGGATCAGTTCGGTTACGAACAGAAATGCTGCTACGGCCAATACACACAATGTGATAATGGCTGGATCCATAAAGATTCACCTTCCTTTTGATAATTCTTCAAAGTGGGCCTAGACGGTGCGACCAAGCGCTTGATGAAGAAAGTCTCCGGAAAATCTTAGGACTCATTATGTAATTGTTAAATAAGTATAATAGCTAAATTTCCGATGAATCCCGAAATATATCCGGAAAACGGAGTATCCCTCGGTCAACCTGCTATCCTCCTTTACCACAGTCTCCGGGCAAGAGACTCACATTCAATGGATTCTCATTTCGTGAGTCCATTGAGCACCTAAGTGTATTGTATACATAGTCAGCTATTTTTTCAAACTCCATAGCCTGTTATGTAATTGATAATCCATAGTATCTTTTACTATTTCATTCCATTGCTTTTACTAACGTTATATTTTATTTACTTTCCGATGTTGAGAAATAGAAGCCTATTTCCATAGTCTGCTATCCCATTGTATAGTATGTATTTATATTGCACACTATCTATTATTTTGCATAGCTATCTATTTTTAAAAAATCCATAGATGCTTATGATTTTCACCTATTTTTTCTTGCGATTATAAAATATACTATCCATTTTTAATTGCATAGCTATCTATTTATTGAATCATGTATTGATATTTATTTTCAATTATTTTGTTGCATTTCTTTTGCATTTTCTCCATAAAATACGTACTTTTTCTCTATCCTAATTGAAAATATAAAAAATTATTAGAAATACGATTTTTTCACAAATCCAATCATTTCCCACGTCATCTATGTATTATGAATTCTAGTTTGTCCCTATTTCATAACCGAGTTTTTATGATAAGCAGTGACTGGTAGCTAGGGGTTAGTAGCTAGGGATTAGGAATTAGGAATCTCGATATCGCTAGAAGCTAAAAGCTAAGTGCTGTGACGCTACAGAAATTACTTCATATTTCCTAATCCCTAGGGCCTAGCTACTAATCCCTCATTCCCAACTTCAAAAAAAAAGACTGGCAACCCGTAACCGGCAAATGGGAATAATCCCAGTCACCAATCACTAGTTACCAGTCAATTTTAAAACAACATTACATGCCGAATGGCCATACGATCGGGATGACAATCAGGCAAACAATGAGGGAAATGAAGCACATCGGAACGCCTACTTTTGCGTAGTCGTTGAAAGAGAATCCGCCAGGTCCGAGAACCAGGGTGTTTGGCGGAG
>CAKQBK010000076.1 GCA_934216155.1 uncultured Dialister sp. | reverse complement strand
TGAGCAACCTGAGAAACTTTGTCACAAAAGGAATCACCACATATTTCGCTTAACTTAACAGCATTGCCCTGTCGGGGTAATGCCATTAAGTTAAGGATTTGCGTTAGTAGGTATGATTCCGCTAGTGGTGACAGGTTGCTCAAGTTTCTAAGGGTTCTCAGGTGGCTCAGGTTCCCCGAATGTGCCCATAGACGCTAGCGTCATTAGCTCATTCGAGAAACATGAGAAACCTAAGTAACCTAAGAAACCTGAGTAACCTTTGCATCAGCAGAAATCATCGCATATCTCGCTTAACTTAACAGCATTGCCGTCGGGGGGAGAATACAAGAGGGGGAGGCACTAGCGATATACTTCGCCATGAACATAGCAAGCGAACTCGGTCATATCCACTCTTAATGAGAACGGAAAAGTGATATGACTTGATGAATGGATAACTAGCCAGTATGTATGATTCCCAGTTACGAGTCACCAGTCACCAGTCACCAAACGCACTAACGTTAGATTTAAAACAATGGAGGACGCTATGAAATCTTTGAAAAAGAAACTTGTGGCACTGTCTCTGGCGTCGTTGTGCTTAAGTGGCACCATGATGGTTCCGGCGGAAGTAGAAGCGGCGTCTACGGCGGAAAAACTTCTCTATGGGGCCGCGGCTATGCTTTTTATTTCCAACTACTATTCCAGAATGGATGACCATAGCCAGTTGTCTCTTTTGAGCCAGTGCCAGCAGCAGACCGGGGTGTACGAATCGGCGGAAGCGGATAACCGGGTGCAGGAAATTTACCAGAATATTTGTGATACCGGGGCGGTGAAGCGGAGTTATAAAGTCTACGTGGCTCCCGATGAAGATATCAATGCCTTCATGAGTCTTGGCGGCGTGCTTTGTGTCAATAAAGGTTCTCTGGATACCATGGATGACGATGAACTGGCATACATCATGGCCCATGAAGTGTCTCACGGTGAAAAACGTCACAATGTGAACGGTGTGAAAAAGAGAGTGGGACTTTTGACAGCTCTCAATATTTACATGGGCGATGCGTCGTACGGTGAATACCTCTTGGCCAATATTGCAGGTAACTACGTGTCCAATGCTATTTTTACCAAAGATCAGGAAAAAGAAGCCGATGACTGGGGATTCCAATACCTGGTAGAAGCGGGATACAATCCAGGTGCCGGGGCAGCAGCCATGCAGGTGCTGAAAGACAAATACGGTGAAAGTTCCCCTTCGGGCATCAAAGCGGTGTTGGCACCGGGCAATCATCCAAAGACCAGCGATCGTATCAACAAAAATCTGAAATGGATGGCTGCCTATTCTGGGAATCACGTGCAAGTGAAAGATGACACCATCGTGGTGAATGGCGAAAAAGCATTTCAAGCTGCTGCTATGGGGAAATATACCAATAAAGAACGGACCTACCTCACGGCAGGAAAATTGGCAAAACTCTATCATGCTGGCCATGTGCCCGATGCAGTCTTGGAAGACAATGTGATTTACTGTGGAAATACGGCGGTATATACATTGAATGAAGAAGAAAACGGTCCCGCTTATACGGCGGCTCTCAATAAGGGGATTCAAAAAAATCGCGGGGAACCGGTAGAAACTCATTATAAAATTGATGATAGACGGGCGGAGTTACAAAAGGAAAATAAAGGGTGACTAGTGACTGGTGACTCGTGACTGATTACGAGAGGGATTTAAAAACGCCAGAGTCACAGCACCTAGCTGTTAGCTGCTAGTCTCTAGCCGGCTAGTAGCTAACAGCTGGAAGCTAGCAGCTGTGACTCCACCGGAATCATTGATTTTTCCCAGTCACGAATCACCGATTTCTAAGGAAAGAAGGAATATAGAATATGAAAAAAGTACTAGCTTTTTTAGTACTGGTTGTAATTATTTTAAGTGTTGCTTTTGGTGTCATGGTTTGGATTACGCCGGAACCACCGAAGCCTCCTGTATTGCCACCGCCACCGGAAACGAAAGCGGTGTCTGCGGCTTTGCTGGATGCCAATACGGGACGTATGCTGGCCAATAAAGAAGGTGAGAAGACCATTTATCCTGCTAGCACTACCAAGATTCTGACTTGCATCCTGGCACTGGAAGAAGGAAAAGATAAACTGGAACAGAATGTGGTGATTTCCCAAAGGGCGATGAAGCAGGATGGGACCAATGTGGGCATTCGTCCCGACATGCCCCTGTCTTTGCATCAGCTCTTATATGGAATGATGCTGATTTCTGGCAATGATGCTGCGGTGTCTGTGGCAGAAACCGTAGGCGGATCTTATGATCGATTCATTGAAATGATGAATGAAAAGGCGGCTTCCATCGGTGCCACCCATTCGCACTTTGCCAACCCTAACGGCCTAACAAATCCGGACCATTACACCACTGCCGAAGACATGGTGCTTATTGCGTCTCATGCCATGAAAAATCCAGATTTCAGAGACATTGTGAAGCGGAAAACCTATCCGATGACCTATCGCAATGGGATTTACAGAAATGTAGAAAATAGAAATGAATTTCTGTCTAGCCACTACGAAGGGGCCAATGGCATCAAAACGGGCATGACCGATGCAGCCGGCGAATGTTTGGTAGCATCGGCAGAGAGAAATGGAAAACTCTTGATTGTTGCTTTTTATCACGACAAGAACCGTTGGAATGATACAAAAGCCTGGCTGGATTATGGGTTTGAAGCCGCTGCTGCTTACGATGCCTATGAACAAGCACTGGCTGAAGAACCGGCGATTTACAAATGGGTGAATACCCTCATAGGGAGGGAGACCGGTGCGTAAGAAACGGAAATCAGGTCTCAAGAAATGGCTATTTCCCCATAGTCCAATCCTAAGAGCCCTGTGCCTGGTGATGCTCCTTCTGTCACTTCTAATTTGCATGGAAAGCGCCTATCGCTTTTATCACCTGCAGCGACAGGAAAATCTACTCCTGGAAGAAAAAGCACGGCTGACAGAAGAAAGAAATACATTGGAACAGAAGAAACAAGACCTGGAAGACCCGGCGAAACTGGAGAAAAAAGCCAGAGACGAATTGGGACTGGTGAAACCAGGAGAAGTACCGTATGTGAGGTAACCGTGATTTCAGTGGCGGACATTAGCGAATTTATGAATAGATGAAAGGTTATTATTCTGCTGATTTCAGTTGTCTAACAAAGATGAAACATCGCTGATCACAAGGGTATAAAAGGTTATGAAGTTTAGTAAAAAAACACCGTTAGCGTTTCCATGACTAATGGTGTTTTTTATTTGTTGTATAGATGTAATTAGCAGAGTGATAACCATTAGCGAATCCGATTGAAAAAAGTGTCTCGCAGGAAATCATCTCCGTTATAACCTTGAAGTAAGCGGTTTGTTTGGAATTGATACACGAAAGGAATCGGCAGAATAATAACCCTTAGACAATTTATTTAGATGCTAAGAGTCACCAAAGAAATCATCTCATCAATAACCTTTTGGTTGACTGGTTACATGCTACATTTCGCAACGGAATCATCTTCTAAAAAACTTGCTATTCCCTTTGAAATCTCGTATAATTTACATGTATTTATCTTATACATAGGCATGGCCTGTGTTTCGTTTATCAGGGAAGGATTTTAGTTTTCACATGGCTTTAGAAGTCGGAAGTATCGTAGAAGGTACCATTACTGGAATCGCTAAATTTGGCGCTTTTGTGGAACTGCCGGAAAAGAAGGTAGGACTGGTTCATATTTCAGAAGTGGCCAATGAATATGTAAGTGATGTTAATCAATATCTGAAAGTCAAAGACAAGGTCAAGGTAAAAGTACTTACCATTGATGACAAAGGCAAGATTGCTTTGTCCATCAAACAGGCACAGCCTGCTAAGGAAGAAAGAAAAGGTGACCATTTCCATAAGGAACACAATGAAGGAAATCATCGCTTTGTAAAAAGAGAAAATGCACCGGAAAGAGAAGCTTTTCATGAAGCACCAAGAATGCCGGAAAGACGCAGCTTCTCCGGCGGTTTCCGCGCACCGAAACACGAAGCCCCTGCATCCTTTGAGGATAAACTCAGCCGTTTCCTTAAGGATAGTGATGAAAGACTTCTGGATCTGAAAAGAAATGTAGAATCCAAACGAGGCGGCAGAGGTGCCCGTCGCAGTGATTGATGAGGAGAAGGGGATGTAACGATGCGTTATGTCCTCTTTTAAATTCAGTGAGAAGTTAGGAGTGAGAAGTTAGGAGTGGTGGAAGGGGTGCACAATTCATAAAGCACCCCAACCTATTAAAAGCTTATTATTTCTGCTAATTGGGATGTTCAACAAATTGTATATACAGATGTAGTCAAAGTTTCTCAGGGTTCTTAAGTTTCTCAGGTTCCCCGAATGAGATGATAACGCTAGCGTTTATTGGCACATTCGAGAAACGTGAGAGACCTTAGCAACCTTTGAAACCTGAGTAACTTATAATCTCTAGCAGAATCATAACTATATATAACAATGCGGCGCTTCCAAATTTTGTGCGCCGCCACCACCACTCCTCACTCCTAATTCCTCACTCCTCACTAGAAAAAGAGGTTATTATGCGCGCAATAATCGATATCGGAACCAATTCTATTCGTCTGCTATTGGCAGAGAAGGATGAAAGTGGAGAGTGGAAGGTTTTACGAAAAGACCTTCGGAGCACCCGACTTGGGGAAGGCATGACCGATAAAGCCTGCATTGGACAGGGCGGCCGGGAGCGGTCTCTCATGGCCATCAATGAATTTACTGCCCAAGCCAAACTGGTTGGGGCTGATGAAATTTTTGCCTATGGCACATCCATCATGCGTGATGCCAGCAATGGTGAGGAATTCGCTGATGAAGTAACCGCTGCTACTGGCGTACCGGTACGCATTTTGACTGGCACCGAAGAGGCTTATTACAGCTATATCGGTGCGGCAGGGACGCCGGGGGTATTGACCTCTGTGGTGGATATTGGCGGCGGTTCTACAGAATTCTGTATGGGTTTTGGTAGTGATGTGGGAATGCGGCACAGTTTCCGTCTGGGATGTGTGAGATGTTCCAAACAGTTTGATACCACCACAGCCAGAGGCAGAGGGGAACTGAAAAAGCATTGCTTTGAATTGTTCCGCAAAACGGACTTGATGGAATCCATGCAAAACGTGAAACGCTGGATTGGGGTCGGCGGAACCATTACATCTCTGGCTTCGGTATTGCAGGAACTGGATGTGTATGATTCTTCCAAAGTGCAGGATTATGTGATTCACCAGGAAGATGTGTCGGCGATGCTGAAAAAATTATCCGCCATGTCCTATGATGAAAAATGTCACTTGAAGGGACTTCTGCCATCTCGTGCAGACATCATTGTAGCTGGCGTAGCCATCTTGGACAGCTTGATGGAATATTTCGCTTTGTCGGAAATTATTGTCAGTGATCGAGACCTTTCGGAAGGACTTCTCGATGCAGATGTGTTGACTCCGCAAATGGCAGGTAAACAATGAGTGAATCCGATTTCATCGGAAAGGTGCTCCATTTCGCTAGAGACCATAGGCTGTGGGATACAGGCGATGCCATTCTGTTGGCTGTGTCCGGTGGACCTGATTCGTTAGGCCTACTTTTGTTCTTCCATGAAATAGCCAAGCAAGAAGGGCTTCGAATTGGCTGCTGCTGCGTGAATCACCATTTGCGAGACGAAGCCGAGGCGGAAACCACCTATGTATCTTCCATTTGCCAAGACTTGGGCATTCCGTTCTATAGGAAAGATGTGTGGGTGCAAGAAACTAGAGAAAAAGAAAAAGGTTCTCTGGAAACGGTGGCGCGCCGTCTGCGCTACGAAGCTCTTCGGGATGTGAAGGAAAAAGGCCATTTCCGCTATATCGCTTTGGCCCATCATGGAGATGACCAGGCGGAAACTGTGCTATTTCATTTCCTTCGGGGAAGCGGCGCCAAAGGTCTGTCAGGCATGCAGCCCAAAAGAGAGGATTTGATTCGTCCCTTCTTAGTGGTAACGAAACAGGACATTCAATCCTTTATCAATAGCTATCCCTATGAGGCTTGTCACGATGCCACCAATGATATCCCAGATACCACAAGAAATCAGATTCGTCTTTTGCTGTTGCCGAAACTTCTGTCATACAATCCCCATTTGGTAGCTACCTTGGACCATATGGCGGATATTTTCCGCGAAGAAGATAGCTACATGGAAGAAGAAGCCAAGATATGGCTATCCCACTGGGCCATCACCAGCCGGGGCGGCTATATGATGCTCCCTCGAAAGGAACTATCCAAACTTTCTGTGGCACTGATCCGGCGGGTACTGCGAAGAGCCGCTTTCCAAGTGGGAAAGGAAGAATTGGATTTCCAAACCCTGGAACGGATGAGGCGTTTACTTCTTCAAGGAAGTGGCCGCAGGACCTCTGGAAGCGATGTGACTTTGCAAGTAGAAAAAGAATATCTATTTCTATATCTAGGAAATACAAAGGCCGCTCTTTTGCCCAGTGGCATAGAAATGACCGAATTGGTCACTCACCGGTGGTTGAAAAAATCAATTGATATCCATTTGCCAATTGATTTCAGCAATAAAAACAGTATAATCATAAAAAAAGAACCGTGGCAGATGGATATCCATCCGCTGCGAATGAAACCCAGTCACATAGAGAAGAACCAGTACTTGTTAGATGGGGATGAAGTGGGGAAACTCACATTGGTATTTCCCAAAAAAGGAGACACCATGGCTCCTCAAGGGATGGAAGGAAATAAAGACATTCTTCGCATATTGCAAGAAAGAAACATCCCATCACTGGTTAGACCCTTTTGGCCCTTAGTGGCGGATGGTTCTCACATCTACTGGACTGGATTTTTACGAGGCAG
This sequence comes from uncultured Dialister sp., assembly GCA_934216155.1. Taxonomy (GTDB): domain Bacteria; phylum Bacillota; class Negativicutes; order Veillonellales; family Dialisteraceae; genus Dialister. Next base: position 4,804 of record CAKQBK010000076.1, on the reverse strand, counting down.
TCGCTTAGGACAGCCTTCTTCAAAAACAACCCATTATTTGTTAATTACATTATCGTGGATAGGTAAGGAGAAAAAAGGAAAATGAAAAATTTGGAAAAAGATGTCAAAGCCGTACTGGTTACTGAAGAACAGATTGCTGCTAGAGTCAAAGAAATCGGACAGCAAATCACCGAAGATTATGCGGGGAAAGAAGTGGTTCTGGTAGGGATTCTGAAAGGGGCTATGCCATTCCTGTGTGACCTTATGAGAGAAATTGACCTGCCTGTTACTTTGGATACCATGTGCGTTTCCAGCTATGGCAACAGCACCGTTTCCAGCGGCCATGTAAAAATTAAAAAAGACCTGGATAGCGAAATCCGTGGCAAACACGTCATTGTGGTAGAAGACATCATCGATACCGGCATCACCATGTCCGCCCTGCTTCCGATTCTGAAACAGAGAGGGGCCGCTTCTGTAGAACTGGCTATTTGCTTGGATAAAAAAGAAAGAAGAGAAGCTGACGTAGATGTGAAATACATCGGCTTTGAAATTCCAGATGAATTCATCGTTGGCTATGGCTGCGACTATGCACAGAAATACAGAAACCTGCCATTCATCGGCGTTCTGGACAGCAAAGTGTATAGCAGACAGTAAAGGCAGTGAGAAGTTAGAAGTGAGAAGTTAGAAATGAAGGAAGGGGCGCGCAATTCATAAAGCGCCCCATTATAATCAATGCTATTAAGTTAAGGATTTGCGTTGGTAGGTATGATTTCGCTAGAGATTATAGGTTGCTCAGGTTTCTCAAGGTTCTAAGGGTTCTCATGTTCCTTGAATGAGCCGATATACACTAGCGATATCATCTCATTCGGGGCCCCTTAGAACCTTTAGTACCCTTAGAACCTTCAGAACCTTTACATCAGTCAAAAACTTATGATGATTATCTATCGGTTTTAGCTCTCACTTCTAACTGCTTTTTAAAAAATTCCCATTGCCTATATATACATATATATGATAAAATTGTAATTATTCAAAGTTATCAATCTATGGGGTATACTTATTCAATGGGATTCAAAACAGATAGATAGGAGGAATATATTGAACAAGTTTGTAAAGAATGTGGCATTGTACGTGCTTCTGATCGTCATTGCGGTGTCCATATTCAATACCTTTGTCCATCCACAGGAAAAACATTCTGAAATTACCTACAGTGATTTCATGACCCAGGTGGAAAAGAAGAATGTAGATTCTGTAACGATGACAAACAATTCCATCGTAGGGAAACTGAAAGATGGGACTGAATTTGAAACCTATGTACCAGACAATGACAACCAGCTTCTGCCTAAACTCAATGCTGGCGACGTAGTGATCACTGCGAAACCACCGGAACAGCCTTCCTGGTGGATGAGCCTGCTCTCTTCTTTGCTTCCGATCATCATCCTGGTAGGCGTGTGGTTCTGGATTATGAACCAGACCCAGGGCGGCGGTGGTCGTGTGATGAGCTTTGGTAAATCCAGAGCGAAAATGGCAGCAGAAGGACAGGTCCATGTCAACTTCAGCGATGTGGCTGGGGAAGACGAAGCCAAAGAAGAACTGTCTGAAGTGGTTGATTTCCTGAAAAATCCAGGACGTTATACCGCCATCGGTGCGAAAATTCCGAAAGGGGTTCTCCTGGTAGGACCTCCTGGTACAGGTAAAACCCTTTTGGCGAAAGCCGTAGCCGGCGAAGCCAAAGTACCGTTCTTCTCTATTTCCGGTTCCGACTTTGTAGAAATGTTTGTCGGTGTCGGTGCCTCCCGTGTGCGTGACCTGTTCTCTCAGGCCAAGAAAAACGCACCTTGCATCGTATTCATCGATGAAATCGATGCGGTAGGTCGCCAGAGAGGCAGCGGCTTGGGCGGCGGACATGATGAAAGAGAACAGACCCTGAACCAGCTCTTGGTAGAAATGGATGGTTTCGGATCCAACGAAGGCATCATCACCATTGCAGCCACCAACCGTCCAGATATCCTGGACCCGGCACTGCTTCGTCCGGGACGTTTTGACCGTCGCGTGGTAGTTGGTCGTCCTGACCTTCGTGGCCGTCTGGCTATTCTTCGCGTTCATGCTAGAAATAAACCACTGGAACCAGATGTGGATCTCAATACCATTGCAAAAAAGATTCCAGGATTCACTGGGGCAGACATTGCTAACCTGCTGAACGAAGCTGCTCTTATGGCCGCTCGTGACAACCGTAAAACCATTTCTATGGCAGATATGGAAGAAGCCAGCGAAAAAGTCAGCTACGGTCCAGAAAGAAAGAGTCATAAAGTCAGCGATGAAGAAAGAAAACTCACCGCTTACCATGAATCGGGCCATGCCATCATGGCAACTCTCTTGAAAGATGCTGACCCGGTACACAAAGTCACCATCATTCCTCGCGGACAGGCTGGTGGCTATACCATGATGCTTCCGCATGAAGAACGTTCCTTCATCACCAAATCCCACTTGCTGGCACAACTTCGTGTGGCACTGGGCGGACGTTGTGCTGAAAAAATCATTTTCAATGAAATTTCCAGCGGTGCCTCCGGCGACCTGCAGCAGGTCACTGGTATTCTCCGTAAGATGATTATGGAATGGGGCATGAGCGATCGACTGGGACCGATGATTTTCGGTGAACACCAGGAGCAGATTTTCCTTGGTAAACAGCTTGGTTCCGAAAGAAACTATGGCGAAACCGTAGCTACCGTGATTGATGAAGAAATGCATAAATACCTGGATGAAGCCTACAACGATACCATGAAGACACTGACCGATAACTTGGAAGTGCTTCATGCTATGGCGAAAGCCCTTCTCGAAGTAGAAACCATTGATCACAAACAGGTAGAAAACCTCTTCAAATATCACTCCATTTATGCACCAGGAGAAGAACCGAAGAAGGAAGAAGAAAATACCGATTCCCCTCTCCCTCCACTTCCGAAAGACGAAAGTCCAATTTCTTCCATCTATAGCGAATAATAGATAAATAAAAACACCTATGAGACGTTTCTGTCTTGTAGGTGTTTTTTGTATGTTGGAAATGATTAGTAGTTAGGTATTAGGTGTCTTGATGTTGTCGCTAGCCTTATACGTCATGGGGGACGGTCGTATTTGTGCTAGATGGTGGAGTGGTTTTAAATTTCGATGTATAGGAGAGTGGAGAAATCTCGCAGCAGTAGCGGAAAGGGCGAGCGGAAACATTTCGTTGCGGGTTGTTGCACCAAATGGCGTTAGTTGATAGTTGATAATTGTTTGTTGTTGGTTGTTGGTTTACCTACCGAGTTCATTTGTGACAACTTGCCATGAAGGAAGCCGCATTGGTTTAAGGTTTAACTGATAACCACTAAACCTTAAACCAATAAGGTTGTGTATTTGTACGAATTGTATCTGAAGAAGTCCGGAGAGTAAACCAAACAACTACCAACTACCAACAGACAACTGCCAACAAAATAAAAATTTTAGAAATTTGATGTTGTGATTTTGAGGCACTTCTGCAATTTTAATATATAGAAAGGCAGTTAGAAGTTAGAAGTTAGAAGTGAGAAATGGTATAAGTCCCATAACGGATTGTCGTACCGTTAGTGTTTTATACCGCTAGAGCTGCCCCCTCAGCCTTCGGCAGCTCCCCCGACAGGGGAGCCGAGACAGCGGTGTAAACTTACTTAGCGGCGCACAAATTATAAAGCGCTGCGAGTTAGAAATAAGATTAACGAAAATCTAATATGAATAGGTTGTTTTTGAACATGGCTATTTCGTTTATATAGATAGAGGAGTAAGTAAGCAGTTGGTTGTTAGCGGTAGACAGAAAACTTCTGCAAACTGCTAACAGCCGACTGCGAACTGAATTTTGCTAGGTATGATTTTGAAGGGCTGGTGCAATTTTAATATATGGAGGGGAAATGTTGTTGGTTGATGGTTTACCCACCAAGTCCGTTTGGGGCAACTTGCCTTGGTGAAAGAGGCAATGGTTTAGGGTTTAAGGTTTAGGGGATGCCATTTAAACCTTAAACCAATAAGGATTTGCATTTGTGCAAATTGTATCTAAAGGGCCCGGAACGTAAACCCAAAACCAACAACCACCAACCGACAACTAGCAACAAAATTAAAATAATCAAACTCTAATCTTCAAAATGTTCGTTTTTTTCGTCAAATTTCCGTTTTTATAGATAGAGGGGGAAAATAAAATGAGAAATTAGGAATGAGGAATTAGAAATGATGGTGGCGGCGCATAAAATTTGGAAGCGCCGCAAAGTATATGTTTTATATAAAAAGGGGTATTGGGGCACTATATGAATTGTGTGCCCCATCCACCACTCCTCACTCCTAATTCCTCACTCCTAATTCCTCACTCCTCACTGAATAAAGTTTTCCATTTCCATGATACTCATCACGTTTCATTGCTAGTGGTGTGTATCATGGAGGTGAAAAGCCTCCGAAATGTTCAAATCTTCCGGACCGAAACAGGATCTTTGTTATTTTTTCGCTGCAGAGGAAAAATGATGAGGCGTCTGGTGTAGGTGTACAGGATTTGGATTGGCAGATGCGAAGTACAAGTGTCTGTGCCACTGGCAGGCAGTCAGCAGTTTGCTGTTGGCCGTGTATTCTACAGAATTTTCAATCAAACATAGAGTCATGACGACTAGATACGTGCACGCTAGCAGTCATGATGACATGTGAGATGGCGGATTTTATAGAAAAAACTGCCAACTGCTAACTGTAAACTGCCTACTAGCAAAAGCCAACTGCATAATGCAAACTGTCAACATCAAAATGCCTTGCGGAAAAGTAGGTGTCTGATCCATTAGCTAGT
>CAKQBK010000075.1 GCA_934216155.1 uncultured Dialister sp. | reverse complement strand
TGAGAAACCTGAGTAACCTATAATCACAAACCAAATCATGCTTACTGGCGCAAATCCTTAACTTAACAGCATTACCCGGCAGGGGAGCCAAGACGCTAGAACATTTCTCGCTAGTGACATGTTTCACGTGAAACACGACACTAGCCGTTACAAGACCTAATCCCTAAGGCCTAGCTACTAATCCCCCAGTCACCAGTCACCAGTCACCAGTCACCAGTCACCCCCATCATAACGCAAAAAACAATAAGAGACAATATTCCACGTGAAACATCCCAAAGTTAGCAGCGAGCAGTTCGCCGTTCGCAGCTTCTGCCTACAGCCCACTGCTAACTACCTACTTCGCCGTTTTCACATGAAACATACAAAAGGGTTATATAAAGTACGAGATTTCGATAATCCCATAACCTTATATAACCCTTTATAACCTTATACCAAGCGAGCTAGCCACTATGTTAGGAATCGGACAAGGCAGAATAATAACCTAATCCCTAATCCCCAATCCCTAGCTACTAGTCACCAGTCACTAGTCACGCGTTATTCCCCTTCTTCTTCCAGTACATGAGCACAGCGTGCGCAAACGTGTGGATGTTTCGGATCGGAGTCTACGTCAGCGGAGCGTTTCCAGCAGCGTTCGCATTTTTCCAGTTCGCAAACAGCAACGCTAGCTTTGACGGTGCCTTCTTCGTTGGTAGCAGCTGTTTCCGGAGCAGCGGCGGTGCCTTCTACTACGTGAGCCTGGGAAACGAGCAGGAAGTCTGCCAGTTCTTTTTCCATGGCTTTCACGATATCGTAGGATTCGCCGTCAGCGTATACAGTAACTTCTGCATCCAGCGGATGGCCGATGGTCTTTGCCTGACGAGCTTCTTCGAGTGCCTTCATAGCGACAGCGCGGATAGCCAGGCGTTTCTTCCATTTTTCGTCCAGTACTTTATCCAGGTACTTTTCGTTCACTGCTGGCATATCAGCCATATGAACGGACCATTCTCTTTCTTCCTTGTTTGGAAGTGCCTGCCAAACTTCTTCAGAAGTGAAGCACAGAACCGGTGCCACCAGGCGAACCAGGGTGGTCAGGATTTCGTACATAGCAGTCTGTGCACTTCTTCTCAGTTTGGAATCTGCTTTTTCGGTGTACAGACGGTCTTTGATGATATCCAAATAAATCGCAGACAGGTCGACGGTGCAGAAGTTATGAACGGCATGGTACATCACATGGAATTCATAATCATCGTATGCTTTGAGGACTGTTTCTTTGACCTGTTCCATACGGAGCAGTGCCCAGCGATCCAGTTCTTCCATATTTTCATAGGAAACAGAATCTTTCTTCGGATCGAAGTCGGACAGGTTGCCCAGGAGGTAACGGAAGGTATTTCTAATCTTTCTATATACGTCACTCATGGATTTGATGATCTTATCGGAGAGACGAACGTCGCCCTGATAGTCTACGGAAGAAATCCAGAGACGCATCACGTCAGCGCCGTATTTGTTGATGACATCCTGCGGAGCTACAACGTTACCTACGGACTTGGACATTTTTCTGCCTTCGCCATCCATGGTGAAGCCGTGGGTCAGTACAGCCTTGTACGGAGCATGGCCGTTAACAGCGACGGAAGTCAAGAGGGAAGAATGGAACCAACCGCGGTGCTGGTCAGAGCCTTCCAGATAGAGGTCGCATGGATAGTTCATGTCTTTCCAGGATTCTTCTTCTGGCTGTTTCAGCACGCCGTTCCAGGTGGAACCGGAGTCGAACCATACGTCCATGATATCTTTTTCTTTATGGAAATGGGTGCCGCCGCAGTGTGGGCACTTGAAGCCTTCCGGCAGCAGTTCTTCTGCGGAATGAGCCCACCAAGCATCGGTGCCTTCTTTTTCTACGATTTCTTCCACTTTCTTCATGGTTTCTGGAGTGATAATCCATTTGCCGCAGTCATCGCAGTAGAAGGCCGGAATCGGCACGCCCCAAGAACGCTGACGGGAAATACACCAATCCTGACGGTCACGAATCATGTTGTACAGACGGTCATGACCCCAAGATGGAATGAAGCGGGTATCATCGACAGCTTTCAAAGCCTTGTCTCTGAAATCATTGATGGAAGCAAACCACTGGTCAGTAGCTCTGTAGATGACTGGTTCTTTGCAGCGCCAGCAATGAGCGTACTGATGGTGGAGAGATTTTTTGCCCAGCAGGTGGCCTTCATGAGCCAGAGCGGAAATCACCGGACCTTCGGCTTCCCAAATGGTCTTGCCCTGCAGGAATTCGCCAGCTTCGGCAGTCATGTGACCCTTTTCATCAACCGGGCACACGATTGGCTGTTTCAGCTTGCCAGCATTTTCATAGGTTTTGTATACTTCAAAGTCGTCAACGCCGTGACCAGGAGCGGTATGAACGCAGCCGGTACCAGCATCAAGAGTGACATGGTTGCCTTCCAGTACATAAATGGTTCTGTGGTATACATCATTCAATGGATGCTGGAAAGTAGCCAGATCGAATTCAGACCCCAGCATTTCGCGGCCAACGAATTCGTAATCTTCTACTTTGCAATCTGCCAGAGCGGCCGGAGCCAGTTCTTTGTTCATCAGATAGTATTCATCGGCGGCTTTGTTGTGTACCCATACATAGGTGAACTTCGGGTTCACACTGATGTAGCAGGAAGCCGGGATGGTCCATGGGGTGGTGGTCCAAATGACAGCAAATACCTTGCTCTTGTCCACACCTTCCGGTTCCAGACCGTGAACATCAATCATTGGATATTTAACATAGATGGACGGAGATTTTCTGTCCTTGTATTCAATTTCTGCTTCAGCCAGAGCGGTTTCGCAGTGGGTGCACCAGTAAACGGCTTTTTTACCTTTGTAAATATAGCCCTTGTTTGCCATTTCACCGAAAACTTCCAGTTCCTTGGCTTCCAGATGAGGATCAAAGGTGACATAACGATGTTCGAAATCGCCAACCACGCCCATACGGATGAAATCAGCCTTCTGGATTTCAATCCATTTCTTTGCGTAAGCCAGGCACTTTCTGCGGAGTTCCAGTGGAGTCATGTTGGCACGATCTTCACCGGAATCTTTCAGTACAGCGTATTCAATTGGCAGACCGTGAGTATCCCAGCCTGGTACATAAATGGCTTCGTTGCCAGCCATGTGATGGTATCTGACAATGATATCCTTCAGGGTCTTGTTCAGCGCATGGCCGATATGAATCTTGCCGTTTGCATATGGCGGGCCATCGTGAAGAACGAAAGTCGGAGCGCCGTCTTTCTTTCTCTTTTCAATTCTCTTTTCATACAGATGATTCTGCTGCCAGAATTCTACAAATCCCGGTTCCTTCTTCGGCAAATTGCCGCGCATCGGAAAATCTGTCTGCGGCAAATGCAGGGTTTTACTATAATCCATGTTGTTCCTCCTATAAATAGTGAAATATATGATTGTGTCTTACCCGGTTAAAAACTCGCTATAGTTTCAGGTTGCTCAGGTTTCTTAGGGTTCTCAAGGTTCTCAGGGTTCTCGAATGTGCTAATAAACGGTAGCCTCACTTGCGAAAAACCTGAACCACTTGAGAGCCTTAAGAAATGTCTGTGTTAAGACTGCCTACTGCTAACTGCCTACTACGTACAGTTTTCAGAAAATAAAAAAATCCCGCCCGATAAGGGGCGAGAAATATTCCCGTGGTACCACCCTAATGACCTTCCGGCCACTCGGTACAGTTAACGATGTCCCGTCAGGGCTTTTCTTCCCTGAAGCTCCGAAGTGATCCATTCACGCCCTCATTGCCACCCTTCCACCAATGGACAGCTCTCTAGAAATAAGTTTCACGTGAAACGTCTTCATCCATGCTTGTATAACGTTTTTCATTATATATATATGAGAGAGGGAAGTCAAGAGTTTTTTGTGTAGTTGGTGACTGGTGACTCGTGACTGGGGACTGGTGACTGGGAATTAGTAGCTAGGCCCTAGGGATGGAAAAATAGTTAGGAGTGAGGAATTAGGAGTGAGGAGTGGTGGAAGGGGCGCATCAAAATTATAGGGCGCCCCAATACTCCTTTTTATTTTGTTTCACGTGAAACATCGCAACTTTAAAAGCGGAAATAGATAAAAGGATTATACGTTGATGCCGCCAAATAGGACGCTGATAGAATAAACAGACAGAGCAAGCTTGTGTATTTTAATAACACTCCAACTCTCCCTATATGTTCCATCCCCCAATACCCTACCTTTGCCCCTATTGGTGTACTTGAAACAATTGCAACTAATAAAATGAGTATCATTTTAAAACTCAAATAATAAGACAACGAGAATGGTACCGATTCTGGCATATATACATGAAACATAGTTCCAATAAATCCAATACCTTCCTGTACATTTTCTGCACGAAACATAGTCCAACCAATAACAAATGCTAATATAGTGTATCCATGTTTCCACCAATTAAACTTTTCATTGCGAGAACGATTAAGCCCTAACGCTCTTTCTAAAATAATAAATACACCATGCCAAATCCCCCATAAAATAAACGTCCAATTTGCCCCATGCCATATACCAGTTAGGAGAAACACAATTCCCAAATTCAGGTAAGTAAAAAACTTTCCCTTTCGATTTCCACCTAAAGGAATATATACGTACTCTCGAAACCATGCCCCCAAAGAAATATGCCAACGTCTCCAAAATTCAGTAATACTTTGTGAAATATATGGATAATTAAAGTTTTCCAAAAAATGGAATCCAAATATTCTTCCCAAACCAATCGCCATATCTGAATAGCCAGAAAAATCAAAGTAAAGCTGTAATGAATATGCAATTGCCCCTAACCAAGCGATAGATATATCTGCACTATGATAACCAGTATTAAAAATAGGATCCGCAAGACTTCCGAGAGGATTTGCTAAGAGAACTTTCTTCGATAGCCCAATGATAAAGCGTTCCATACCATATGCTACATCATCAAGCGTTACATGATTGTTTTCCAAATCATGTTCGATGTCATGATATTGAACAATAGGTCCTGCAATAAGTTGAGGGAAAAAACTAATATACAATACAAGTTTCGCTAAACTTTTTTGTGCTTTTACCTCTTTACGATATACATCCACTACATAAGATATGGCTTGAAATATAAAAAATGAAATTCCAATTGGCATCACTATGTGCCGCAAAGCATAATCTTTATTGAGGAGTATATTTACGTTGTCCAAAATAAAATCAAAATATTTAAAATATCCCAATACTCCCAAATCTACCAAAAGACATAAAAGCAATATGCCTTTTCGCTTCCATGATTGCGTTGCATTGTCTAAAGTGAGTGCTGTTACATACGATATCAAGCAAATAATAAGCATAACTGCTACATATCTGGGTTCACCCCAAGCATAAAAGAAAATGCTTGCAAAAAGTAGTAGCCATAAGCGAAGATCACGTTTTAATATTAAACACCCCAAAAGTAATAATGGTAGAAATAAAAACAAGAATACAGTTGAACTAAAAAGCACTATTCATCCCTCCAGTCAGGGGTATCAATAAGCAATGAATCAGCATAACGGCTAACCATTTCATGAATAACGATCTGTGGCTTCTCTTCCAAAATCAAAGAAGTATATTTATTCATATTATGATCCCACACATAAATTACCTCTCCAAAAGTTTCTGATAAATAAGGAATTAATGCAGTAGAAAAAGAATCTCTAAAAACGAGAACTTTATATGGTTTTCCTGGCCTCTTCGTCCGAATAAACTTTTCATTTGAGCCATTTCCTTTTTTCAATTCTACAATATCATAATAAAAGCCTTGCTGAGGAACTGGCTGCAAATAGGTCTCTGTATACCACCCTTTATCATTTATTTTCAGCATATTACTCAAATCACCAACTGCATGAGGTGATTCCTTTTGTTCCATCATTTCTGGTGATAAGATTTCTAAATCAGGATGCTCTTCTCGAATCAATTTCATCAAAGCCAAATACCCCTGATAAGCACCTAATCCATCCCAATGCGTATCATTTTTATAATAAACCAAACCGTGTTGTTTCTCTTTGAGCAATGCTTCCAATGGATATACTACAGGAAATGACAATTGCTCAGTTAATAACTGAACCCGATCTTTGGGGGCTTGTTTATAAACTCCTTTTTTATAAAATTCACCATATACATCTGCTTTGTTTGGTGCCACCATGACATAAAAATCAGCACCATGTTCCGCTAACCATTTTGTTTGCTTTTGATGATTCACTTCCATTTTTTGAATGTCCTCTTCACCAAAAAGGTGTCGATTTTGAAATAATTCTATAGAACGATCTCCTTTGTAAAAAAGCCAATAATCCTTACCTAAGAATGCCTTCTTATTTTCAATTTCACCAGGATGCAAATAGGACTCTGTTTTATTGTATATATGAATTAACTGCTTTCTCCCACCAAAGATATCATTATACCAATTCTCAAACTGACGCCCCAATGCCATATTCCATTCCCCTTTTACTTTTACCTGAGGCTTGGGATTTGCATTTCGGTTTTCTGATTCATCAATATTTCCGCCAGGCTGAACAAACAACAAAGGATATAGTAACAAAATTGTCATCCCTAGCAAAAAGAATGCCTTACACGTATATTGAAATGTCATTCCTATAAATCTTGTAGAAAACCACGATATTAAACCATAAAATAAAAGCAAGCTCACAATGAAAAAAGCTGATAAAAGAAGCTTGTCATAGTTCAACTTTGGTAATGCCCGTACATCATTTCCACAAAAAACAATAAATGGATCATTACCTGTCACTTGCACTTTAAGACCGTCTGCTTCATTCATTAGCTGCACATCATGAACTTGCCTATTTTCTTCACGATAAATGTCAATATTTTTCCCATTGATTACAAGACTATGAATCATATACGATTTCTTTGTAATCTTATCGCCAAAATCTAAGCGAACTTGTGTAATTGTACTTTTGGGAATTACAAAATCAATGTGTTGCTGTTTACTAGAATCCTGAATTTTCTTTCGTATAGATTTGTCTTCTGCAAATTTAGTATCATCATTTTTCCAAAATAATTGATACTCAGTCTCTACTGGTGTATCAATTGAAAAATTAACGTCTACCCCCCCGTGGAAACTTTTGTTCTTATCGCAAATGTAGATACGCCTGCTAATATAATAGCAAGAATAACACAAATAAGATTTCTTTTACCAACTAACATAAAGGCTTAATCCCCTCTCCGCTCTATTAAAGCGTTATTCTATACTCCTAGATAATTTCTATACTTCTTCATCCGTTTTTCTGCTGTCAAATATACTTCATCATCTTCCCTGGCACCAATAACAAGTATCTTCATTTCAGTTTCCGTACGAATCAACACATAAACCACTCTAATTCCCGCTGTCCGAATTTTGATTTTCAGTGCTCCTGCCAAATGGGTTTGATTATGATTTCCTAATGGTTTTCCATAACCGCCCTCGGAAGCGGGCAATGGATTTTGAGCCACTTTATCCAAAGCTTTCATTACGACAGAACGTTGTGAACCATCCAATCGCTTAAGATCTCTTTTCGCCTCGTCAATAAACCGATAGCTCCAAGTCATTCAATGTCTACCTCACCAGCATTCTTGATCTCTTCTTCAGAAATCCCCAATTCTTTGCATACATCTTCCCGCGAATATGTATGCTTCAAGTCTGCATGTGCCAAACGTTCTTCTGCCATCGCAGCCAGTTTCATATCTTCGATTTCATCAATGAGCTTTACGTATTCTTCCGGGGACATAAGGACGCATTCCGGCATGTTATTTTTCATAACCACCTTTGGTCCGGTGTCTTTCACCATTTTAAAAATTTTCCCAGCCATGCCTCGATTAAAAAGGGAAATAGAAATAGTATCTTTAACAGCACTTGCTACATTTTCCATGATAATTCTCCTCTCTATACACATCGGATCTATTCTATCCGTATCTTAGCACAAGGCGATGTATATATCAAGAAATTTACTGACATATTTTTACAAGCAAAAAGGGTATGGAAATATCGTATTCCCATACCCTGTTATAACCTTTTAACCCCGTCACAAGCTATACATGTTCCTTGTGAAACAATCGGAAGTAGCAGAATAGTAACCTTTTATCCAATGTTTCACGTGAAACATGTCTCCAAGGGCCCCCGGGCCTAACCCTAGCTACTAATCCCTAAAATTCCCAGTCACCAGTCACCAGTCACCAGTCACCAGTCACCAGTCACCAGTCACCAGAATATTATAATCCGCGGCGCTATATGAATTGTGCGCCGCACCACAATTACTCATTGCTCTTTACTCATTGCTCATTATTCGAAGAATTTCCCGTATATCAGACACTGCCTCCACCGTCATCCCCACATCCGCCGTGCCTAGATCGCTTCGATTTTCTTTCGGCAGAATGATTCCTTTCATCCCCGCCTGCCTAGCGCCGAAGGCTTTTTCTTGGATACCGCCTACGGGTTTCACTTCGCCGGTGAGGGAGATTTCTCCGGTCACGGCGTAGTCTTGACGGAGGGGCATGTTTTCTATGGCGGACAAAATCGCGCAGGTGATGGCACAGCCGGCCGAGGGGCCGTCGATATTCCCACCGCCTATGATATTGATATGAAGGTCGTAATCGGAAAGTCGTTTGTTGGTGAGGGAGCGCACCACAGCGGCGGCAGTGGTGACTGAATCCTTGGCCATAGAGCCAGCGGTTTCATTGAAGTGAATGGTCCCTTTGCCATGGTCCATAGCAGGGAAGGCCACCGCTTCAATTTCGATGGTGCTGCCCCAATAGCCGGCCACACCGAGACCGTAAATGTGTCCCACTTTCGGCGTATCGGAGGCTTCTTTTTTCACCCACGGAGACAGGCGGCTAGCCCGGGCGGTTTGTTCCATCAGGTCTTTGGAAATATGGACATCTTCCATATTTCCTTTTTCGTACACCGCCAAGCTATAGGCATCGGCCAGAAGGTTCACCGCTTTTCTACCTTCCATGGTGTACTGACTGATGGTGTCTGCCACGCCGTCTTCCAAAGTGACTTGTAATTTTCGGGCCGCTTTTTCCACAATTTGTTTCACGTGAAACGGTTGCAAAGGGTCGAAGAAAATTTCTGCACACCGGGAGCGAATGGCTGGATTGATATCTTCCGGGGCGCGAGTGGTGGCCCCGATGAGAATGAAATCCGCCGGAGCCCCTTCTTGGAAGAGTTTCTTGATGTAGGCCGGCACTTGGGGATTTTCTTCGTCGTAATAAGCAGACTCGAAATAAACCCGTTTATCTTCCAGAACTTTCAAGAGTTTGTTCAGCATCATCGGGTCCAGTTCGCCGATTTCATCGATAAATAGAATTCCCCCATGGGCGTCAGTCACCAGACCCGGTTTCGGTTCCGGAATGCCTTCATCGGCCAATTCTTTCTGAGCCCCCTGGTAAATAGGATCGTGGACGGAGCCAATGAGAGGATTGGTCATGTCGTGATTGTCCCAACGCAGGGTGGTGCCGTCACATTCCACAAAGGGCGCGTCTTTGCTAAAGGCGGTGTAGGATAATCGTTTCGCTTCTTCCAGCACCAGCCGGGCCGCGGTGGTTTTTCCCACCCCTGGCGGACCGTAAAGAAGAATGTGCTGCGGATAGGGAGAGGAAATACGAGACGCCAGTGCTTTCACCGCCCGGTCTTGTCCGACGATTTCCGACAAATTTTGTGGCCGCACCACTTGCATCGCACTGGATGTGAGCTGCACTTTGTCCATAGCTTCTAACTTTTCCATTTTGTGCTTGTTCTGCGGTGTTTCTGGAGTCTGTGTTTCTTCTGCTAGAATTTCCTGCCGTATTTCATTGATGTACTCTTCGTGGCGCTCTTCCAGACGGCTTGTAATTTTCTGCTCTAGCTGCCGCTCCACTGCCTGCCTGGCCAAAATGCCTGCCAGCTTATCTTCCAATTGATCCAAAATGGCTGGAATTTCTTCATCGGTGGGCTGCCGGTTGTAATCCTGGCTTTCCAAAATGAGTCGCTCCATGCCAATGAGACGAATCCGTGGATTTTCATCGTGCATGTACTTCACCGCATTGTATTGGCTGGCCTGCACAATGATCTGCTCCGGTCCCATGGCCGTGGCATAAATACTGTAAATGGCATTGAGCTGCCGATTCAATTCCGCATCATCCATACTGCTGCCGTCGATTTGATTTTTCAAACGACTCAGTAGGTCTTTTACGTCTTCCATATATCTGCTTCCTTTCCCTTATCACTATCCTATCGTCACAAAACAGTCACCAGTGAGAAGTTAGAAGTGAGAAGTGAGAAATGGTGGTACGCCGCATCAATTCATAAAGCGGCGGCAATTTTTATATTTCCTTTATTTTACACCTAAATGGAAGCCCATGAAAATTTCTGAAAATGATATATGTTTCACGTGAAACAGAACACTATCAGTTATATAAGATTATGAAACCAGCGAGATTCACATAACCATCCATACCCTTTTTAACCTGTCACAAGCGGAAAAGTTTCTTTGTGAGACACCGTAAGCAGTAGAATAGTAACCCTTTTGGTCAACGTTTCACGTGAAACATAAAAAATAGCGGTAGGCCATATCTAAAAACTGCCTACCGCTAACTGTTAACCGCCGACGTCTTTACTCTCCAGTCGCCAACCGAATAAATTCACTAACTGCTGCCAAGCCCTGTTTCAATGTTTCCGTATCAGCCGCATAGCCGATACGCATGGAGAAGGGTTCTTCGAAGCAATCGCCGGGCGTCACGAAAGCCCCGGTCTGATGGTACATTTTCTTACAGAAGGTGTAAGAATCCATAGGCAGATCATAGTACACCAAAGCAGTGGTTCCTGCCTGGGGTTTGACATAGGACACGTGGGGTTCGCTCTTTACCCAGTCGTCCAGAATTGCCAAATTATCCCGCACGATTTTTTTATTTCTTTCCAGCAATTTGTCTTTATGGGACAGTGCCAAGGCGGCCACGGTTTCGTCAAACATGCCGCAGCTGACCAAATCGTAATCTCGGTGGGACCAACAGGATTTCAGCACCATTTTGTCATGGGTGGCAATCCAACCCAAACGCAGTCCTGCCAAGGAGAATACTTTCGACATAGAGCTAGTGGAAATTCCTTTTTCGTACAAATCCACAATGGAAGCCGGCCATGTACCGTTCTGGGTCAGATGGCGATACACTTCATCCACCAATACATAAGCGTCCACCGAGCGGGCAATTTCCACGATTTCCTTCAGCATGGATTCGCTCATGAGTGCCCCGGTGGGATTGTTCGGATTGTTGAGACAAATCACCTTGACTCCCGGCAACACGAGCCGCTTCAATTCTTCCAAATCCGGCAGGTAGCCATTTTCTTTGGAAAGATGCATCACCTGCACATCGGTGCCGAGGGACTCTGGGATAGAATAGAGCTGCTGGTAGGTAGGCATAATGGAAATGACCCGATCCCCTGGCTGCACGAGAGAATAGAAAATATGATGGTTGGCCCCAGACGCCCCATGGGTAGGCACAATTTCTTCCGGTGAAATGGTCTTGTACAAAGACGCAATGCCTTTCTTGAAATCCGGACGGCCTTCGATATCCCCATAGGTCAACCGGCGCGCACAGAAATCATTGAGAAATGTTTCTTTGTCCGTGCCGGTCAGTGCAAACAATTCATCCATGGAAACCGAATCCACACAAGTTTCTGCGATATTGTACTTCGCGCCCACTTCATAAGCATTCATCCATTCTTCCACAGCAAACGGTGCAATTTTCATAGTATTTCCTCCTTAATGGTGACGGCTTGCTCATTTGGAAAGCTAACTGCACAAACCATCCTAAAAAAATAAAGACAGTGTAAAATATTTTGTGTAAACGAATAGATTAGAATTTAATGAATTTCATGTTTTAACCATGAAAAAAGAA
>CAKQBK010000074.1 GCA_934216155.1 uncultured Dialister sp. | reverse complement strand
TTCTCAGGGTTCTCAGGGTTCTCAGGGTTCTCGTGCGATTAGAAATCTAACGATTTCCTCCGCACGAGAACCTTTTGTTTCACTCGTCAACTTCATGTTCCTCTAACCACGTCAGCGCTACAGAACCTTTTGATATACTCGCCATCTCCATGTTCCGCTAGCCATCCCATCGCTACAGAACCTTTGCATACACGCTTCACATCCATGTTTCTCCAGCTATATCACAGCTACAGAACCCTAACCCCCAGTACCTAGCTACTAATCCCTGAAATCACCAATCACCAAAATTATAATGCGACGCTTTCAAATTAAGGTTCAAATTTTATGCGCCGCCACCACCATTCCTAACTTCTCACCTCTAATATCTCACTGCCTTTTCATCGCTATCGTTAATGTTGTATAATTAGAGCAATCATTTATGTGAAAAGAGGACTTATTATGCATCAATACGTTACGTTTATTGGCGGATTTCCGATCCGTTTTTATGGTATTTTCTTTTCCTTAGGCATTATCTTCGGTTGTGTCATGGCTTACTATTTATTAGAAAAAGATGGTCACGGCTGGCATGAGATTGTTTTTGACTTAGGACTCACCATTGCCTTTGTAGGTATCATTGGCGGCCGACTTTGGGATGTTTTTTTCTTTGATTGGGATTATTATCACAATCACCTTTTGGAAATCCCCTTTGTCTGGCAAGGTGGTATGGCTATCCAGGGAGGTGTCATTTTCGCCTGTGTAGCAGCCTATTTCTTTTTAAAAAATAAGAAGATTCCTGTTCTTCCCTTTGCCGACACCGTGGCACCGGCTATCATCTTTGGTCAGGCTATTGGTCGCATTGCCAATTTCATGAACGGCGACGCTTTCGGTCATCCCACAGGCTCCAATTTCGGCATCCTCTATCCTGATACAACGCTTGCGTATCATACCTACGGCGCACAGCCTCTTTGGCCAGCAGAAGTGTGGGAATGTCAGGGCGATCTCATTATTCTAGGCCTGCTTTTGTGGTACTCCTGCTTCAAGCATGCCAAAGGCACTACCTTCTGCCTCTACATTATGCTGTACTCCCTGCTTCGTTTCTTCCTGGAATTTTTCCGCGGCGACTACGGCACCCTTGCCTTTGGGCTCAAAAGCGCACAGCTGACCAGTCTGGCCGGATTCGGATGCGCCCTAGCGGTCTTTTTATACTTTACATTTCGTGAAAAACACAACACTAATGTATAGGTTACTCAAGTTTCTCAAATTGCTAAGGTTTCTCAGATTTCTCGAATGTTCCAATAAACGCTAGCGTTAGCATCTCATTCGAGAAGTCGGATAAATTTAAGAATTCTGAGCAACCTAAGAAACGTTGATACCAAAAATCATCCTATGTTTCGCTTAACATAATAGCATTACCAATACCACTTTTTAAATTTTAAATACAAGAAAAAAGGATAGAATCACATTTCAAGAAAATGTGATTCTATCCTTTTTCTATGACAGATTCTATATAGTTTACGGCGCTTCCAAAAATGATACGCCGCCACCTTCATTACGCACTACGCACTTCGCATTTATATAAGAATACGCATTACGCGCACAAAGAATTACCAAAGTCTAACAGCTGGTTTCTTATCCGGATCGTCACCGAAACGATGAACGGTATCTACGAAACGAACAGTACCGGTTTTGTAGCGAAGTACCAAGGTGCTGGTACGAGCGCCGTTACCAAAGTAACGAACACCTTTCAGCATGTTGCAATCAGTGATAGCTGTTTCGGAGAAAATGCAGTCATCGCCTTTAACCAGGTCGTCCAAAGTAAGAACTTTATTCGGATCAGTGATGCCCATTTCATGAAGTCTTCTTACTTCTTCTTCAGTATGAGGAAGCAGTTTAGCCTGCATATCGCCACCCAGGCATTTCAGACCTACTGCAGCCAATACGCCTTCTGGAGCACCGCCGGAACCCAGAACCATATGGATACCGCTGCCCTGGATACCACAATCAATAGACGGTACTACATCGCCATCGGTGATGAGACGAATTCTTGCACCAGCAGCGCGTGCTTCACGAATGATGCCTTCATGTCTTTCTCTATCGAGAACTACAATGGTCAGGTCAGAAATTTCTCTATCCATTGCCTTAGCGACACGGGTCAAGTTTTCTGTTACAGATGCGTTGATATCGATGCATCCTTTGGCTCTTGGGCCAACACAGATTTTCTGCATATACATATCTGGTGCATGAAGCAGGCAACCTTTTGGTGCAATAGCCAGTACTGCAATGGCACCATTCTGTCCTTTGGCTACCAGGTTAGTTCCTTCTACTGGGTCTACAGCGATATCAACTTCTTCTCCGCCTGCACCAACTCTTTCACCAATATAAAGCATCGGTGCTTCGTCGATTTCCCCTTCACCGATCACAACGGTACCGGATACAGGAGTCTTGGCAAACTGCTGATGCATGCCATCTACAGCAGCCTGGTCAGCGCCTTCTTTATCTCCCAAACCCATCAAGCGACCGCTCAGAAGGGCAGCCTGTTCTGTAATTCTTACAAATTCCATGGAAAGTTGTCTGTTCATTGTATGCCTCCACAATAGTATACTTTCTATTTCACGGTTAAGGTTATTATACCACACTTATTCAAGCTTTGTAGTGTACACTTATTATTTTTAAGAAATTTCTAACATAATAAGTACCTAGTGACTGGTAACTCGTGACTTACATTTTCACTTTTAGGAAATACTGAGCAATTACTTTTCCAACTTTTCGTAGATGGTATCACTTTCAAATCCGTGGCGCCAGAAAGCATAGCCAGCCAATTGGTAAGATTTCCCCAATTTCATTTTTTCAGACAAAGAATCTCCATCTTCCAGCCAGACCTGTTTCTTCACCCCATCTTCTGTCCAGGATGCAACGTGCTGTCTCAAAGTTTTATCCCAGTAAGGTTTCAAATGATGATTTTTGATAAAATCATCACTGTATTTTATGGTTAATACGCCAGAGGTCACATAGCCCGGATTTCCTTTCCACACGCGTGTGTAAAATGGAAGACCCAGAATCAATTTTTCCGATGGAATATCTTGTAAAAGTCGTTTGATGCCACTTTCTAGCCATGGGTAAGAAGAAACTGAGCCGGCGTAGCGGCTAGCCCGGGGTGTTTCGTCATATCCCATGACGACCTGGTAGTCTGCCCAAGCAGACAGTCCTTTCCGATCATAGCAAAGACTCCAAATGGAGGACCCCTCATTATATACGGTAATATCCACAGATAGTTCCTTGCCAATATCATGGAGCGGTGTTGCAATGTCTCGAATGAAATCGGTAAAAAGCGGCGCATCTTTCTGCTTCATGCATTCGAAATCAATGTTATATCCAGCCAAATCATACACCTCTGCCAAAGCCGCCATTTTCTTAGCCCACTGGTCAATGCCTTTCTTATCTCGTACCCAAGTGGCCGTACCTTCTAAATCAAAATCATTGTGGATGAGAGGCATCACTTCCATGCCCCGTTCCTTGGCTTGTTTCAAATAATCAAAATCAGGAATACCGGTGAATTTTCTCATACCTTCGTAACTTCCCCATGTGGGTGCTAACAGGCGCCGTCCTGCATTTTCACTGAAATAAGGCGTTTCTTTCCCAAATTCTCCATCAGGGTCCCACAAAAGGAAAACCGGTTCCTTTTCTTTATGATTCGCCTCCCCTTTTTTCGCCTTTTTAGCTTTCTGTTTTTTGATTTTCATCAGATGCTTTTTTTCATTATATTCATAATCCAATCCAGACTGTTTATGGAAATAGGAAAAATCCACGTAAGATTTTCCATCAATTTCTTTTTCTGGAATTTGTACTTTTTCTGTTTTCTTATCACCGGAAGATACCAATACATACAGCTTGCCCCCTTCTTCGGCAACTTTCCATTTATTGGCAACTTCTAACAGTTTTGGTTCCGTATATAAGGTGCCTTCCACTTCTAAAGCCTGTGATTTGACACCTTCTCCTTTGATTTTAATCGCCGTATTTCCTTCTGCATGGGCCCCAAAAGGAAGTGCCAAAGAAAATAATACCGCAGCAGCTATCCACTTTTTCATTATTTCCCCTTTCTATTTCTGATACGAACATGCGAATCGACGCATTAAAGGAATCAAGGTTTTATTTTCCAGTACATCATACAATTGATCTATAGAATCGATAGATACATCCCACGTTTCCAGGAATTTTTCAAATGCTTTCTGTGCTTT
This sequence comes from uncultured Dialister sp., assembly GCA_934216155.1. Lineage (GTDB taxonomy): Bacteria > Bacillota > Negativicutes > Veillonellales > Dialisteraceae > Dialister. The sequence continues at coordinate 8,168 of CAKQBK010000074.1, read as the reverse complement.
GGTTTCTGCAGCTGGTCCCTTAGGTAATGCAATATTTTTCCCCCATACTTTTTTCATAAGAACTTTCATCATGACTGGGCGGAAATAATATTCCAAGAAACAAGTTTCAATCCAGTATTCGTGACGGGTCTTTTGGAACCGAGCAGTTTTGGGCATGAATTTCAAATACAGTTCCAAGCCATCGGTGACCCCACCCCAGAAATCGCTGAAAGCCACCTGGTAGGCTCCATCTTCCTGTTGATCAATAAATTCCAATGCATCTGCTTCTACGATATGGATTTTTTCTTTATGAGGAAATTGTGGCAATATATTCTTTTCGAATAAAGAAATCACTTTGGGATTCATTTCCACCACAGTCACCGATTCCACATCTGGCTTTTCCGCCGCCATGAACGCATAGTATCCCAGCCCCAATCCATAGGTAATCACCTTTCCATGGGCCAGTTCAATTGGTTCCTCCATAGATTCGATTTCACTGATAACGACACTCATCCATACATTGCCATTTTCCAAAAGCACAGGAAATTCTACTCGGTTATCAAAGAAACCGATATTAGAATACCCAAAAGGATCTTTCCTATCAAATCTCTTATGATAGGTTTGGAAAAATTCACCTGCTAAATAATCTGTCGTAGTCAGAGTGATGTTTCCCTTTTCCGCCGTAGGTGCCTTGACGTGAGTATAGTAAGGATTCTGAGTTACTTCCTTTGCATCATAGTACTTTATATGCCCCATAATATATCGATATAACGCACCATAGGCTTCTTCTGGATTCATATACTGCGTCAATTCACTAAAAGGCTTCATATCATCTGGATCTTCATATAAATTTTCTATGGCATCATCAATGCTATCCACAAAACCGATATCCATCATAGCCGTAAGAAGTTTTTTCTTTCCGCTTTTCATAAGGCTCTTGTAATCCAAATCAGATACATAAAGCTGGTCAGCTACTTCGCCCAGCATAATATCCCCAGCCGTAATAGCAAGCAAGTACTGTTTCCATAATTCAGTCACTGCTTTTTTCATTTCATCATTTCTTACAATATACATTATTATATTCCTTTTCTTTATACCAAGTGGTCAACAACCCTTACAAAATTCCTTTCATTATATCACAACTGGGCATCTTATCATCAACTATTGGCATATTGCCCTTTGATGTATTATAATGAGTATGTACTAGTGTGTATAATTATATTTCAAATATAATCATTTCATTTGGCATCGTTGTGAGAGTGCTTTCGCTTTGATGCTGCTTTATCGTGTTTTTCTAAGGATACGTTATGATCGACGAATATAAAAAATTCATCGGAATAGTAGTGCTTATCATTGCAGCTGCCATTTCTGTATATGTAGGCAAAGTGTACTATCCTGAATTTTATTATCAAACTGTCCATTTGACGCTAGCCGGCGATATCGATGGCTTAGGGGATTATATTTCCTCTTTCGGCTACGGCGCATTTGCTGTCAGCATTGGACTTCTCATTTTCTGTAATGTGTTTGGCATCCCTACGATTCCTTTCCTTACAGTCAATGGGGCACTGTTCGGCCTGATTCCAGGTCTCATTATCTCCTGGATTGGCGAAGTGGTGGGCATTGAAATCAGTTTCCATATCGGCCGTGTTTTCTTCCGGCAGGAAGCCAGAAGCGTCATCGAAAAAAGGCATATGCTTGCCAAACTGGATCGATACAGCAGTGTAAAGAATATGGCCCTAGCTAGAGCCATCCCCTATTCCCCTAACATTTTGATGACCGCTGTGGCTGTCTTAAGTAAACTTTCCACGAAAGAACATTTCAAAGCGACCTTTATAGGAAAAATACCTTCTGTGGTTATCGAAGTTGTCTTGGGCCATGACTTAATTTATTTCTCTGAACATTGGCTTCGTTTCGTCATTCTTCTTATTCTTTGTGTAGGCGGTGGCTGTTTCCATAAATGGTATAAGAAAAAGCAGAAAAACAAATAAGATAAGTAAAACAGGATGCATTGTGCATCCTGTTTTTTATGAAATTGGTGGACTTGTGACTCGTGACTAGGGGCTAGGGACTGGAGATTAACAGTTAACGGTTTACTGTTTACGGCTTACGGTTAATTGGTAGCGGCTAAATCCCATAATTCACAAGCAAGCGTAAATATTGTATAATATGTGCATAGATATATAAGAAATCTATACTATAAAGTCATAGTACATACTATGTGCTCATAGTTCATCACGCAAATAAAACGGAGGTCTTTATGAAAGGATATATTGAGGTCTACACCGGCGATGGAAAAGGAAAGACAACCGCTGCCATCGGACTTGCCATTCGCGCCATCGGTGCAGGCAAAAAAGTATGCATCATTCAGTTCATGAAATCTCTTGCTTATTCTGAGCAAAAAATCCTACAATCCCTCCCCGGTATCACTTTGATCACTTTGGGAAAGCCTTATTTCATTGCAAAAGAAGGTATGCTGAGTGAGGAAGAAATCAAAGCCTGGGGCAGCAGCTTAAAAGTGTACCCCGCCGGACATCCGCCCAAAGAATACCGGGATATGGTACTCAAAGGAATCGATGACGCTGTCCAAGCCGTATCTGGTGCCTATGATGTGGTCATCTTGGATGAATACAATATGGCCTATTGGTACGACCTTGCCACAGAAGAAGACACGAAACGCATTTTGTCCGCCAGAAAACCAAACGTGGAACTGGTTTTCACCGGCCGCAATGCGCCAAAAGTTATTCTAGATGCAGCAGATCTCATCACTGAAATGAAAAAAATCCGACACTACTACGACCAAGGCGTCATGTGTCGAAAAGGAATTGAAAACTAAAAAATCAGTTAGAAGTTAGAAGTGACAAGTGAGAAGTGAAGGTGGCGGCGCATATATTTTAGAAGCGCCGCAAAGATATGAATCTAAAAATCATTGGTGCGTTTTATGAATGGTACGCCCCTTCCACCATTTCTCACTTCTAACTTCTAACTATTTCCACTCTCTTTTTATTTTCCTATGTCGCAAGCCCAAAAGAAAGGATGATATATATGTTACAAATCACTGGTAAAAGTATTTCTGGAATGGTCACCATTGGACCACTCCGTATTTTCCGTCATCAGAATGTGAATATTGAAAAAGTCACTGTGGAACAGCCGGAAACAGAAGTGGCACGGTTTGATTCTGCCCGTAACACCGCCTGTGTGAAAATGAAACAGTTCTATCAGGAAGCGGTATCCCACGTTGGTCTTGATAATGCGTCTATTTTCAAAGTATATCAGCAGCTCTTGACTGATTCTGAATTCGTAGATGCGGTGAAGTCTATGATTCGCAAACAGAGCGTCAATGCAGAATATGCAGTTTCTCAGGCCCAGCAGAATTTCAGCCAGATTTACACCGCCGACAGCGATGCTTATATGGCTGACCATTTGGCTGATGTAGAAGAAATCTCCCGCATTCTGCTTCGCACGCTGCGGCAGAAACAAGCTATGTTTAGCAGTGAAGAGCCGTGCATTCTCTATGCGGATGATCTGACCCCAAGTGAAACCATCCAGATGGACACCAAGAAGATTCTGGGTTTTGTTACCAAGGAAGGGACCCCCACTTCTCATACTGCCATTTTGGCCCGTGCGTTAGGTGTCCCAGCCATCGTTTCTACTGGAAAAGATGTGGATATGGAATTTGATGGCAAAACCGCAGTCATCGATGGGTACACCGGTACTGTTTACCTGGAACCGACTGCTGGCATCCTGTCTGTCATGAAGGAAAAGCAGGATCAGAGCATTCGCTTGAAAGAATTGCTGCAGCAGCTGAAAGGACTTCCGAGCAAAACCATCGATGGTCACCAGGTCGAAGTAGCAGCCAACGTATCCTCTGCTTCTGACTTGGCAGCAGTTCTAAAAAACGATGCAGAAGGCATTGGCCTGTTCCGTAGTGAATTTATTTACATGGGCCGTGACACCTTGCCAAGTGAAGAAGAACAGTTCAACATCTATAAACTGGCTATCGAAACTATGGCGGGTAAACGGGTCATCATTCGTACCTTGGATATCGGCGCTGACAAAGAAGCGTCTGCCTTCCACCTGCCCAAAGAAGATAACCCAGCCCTTGGCATGAGAGCTATCCGTATTTCCTTGAAACGTCCGGAAATTTTCAAAACCCAACTACGGGCCATCCTTCGTGCCAGTGCGTACGGAAAGACAGCTATCATGTTCCCACTGATTACCTCCGTCTGGGAAGTATGGAAAGCCAAAGAAATTCTGACAGAAGTTAAAATGGAACTGGATAAAAAAGGCATTGCTTACGACCATCACATGGAAGTAGGTATCATGGTAGAAACTCCAGCGGCAGCTCTTATTAGCGATAAACTGGCTAAAGAAGTGGACTTCTTCTCCATCGGTACCAATGACCTTTCTCAGTATACCTTGGTAGTGGATCGTACCAGCCGCACCTTATCTGATTTCTTTAACCCCCATCACCCAGCTGTGATGAAACTCATCCAAATGACCATTGAAAATGCACACGCCGCAGGCATCTGGGTCGGCATGTGCGGTGAATTGGGCAGTGATCTTTCCATCACAGAAACCTTCCTCCGCATGGGCGTAGACGAATTCTCCGTAGCTCCCTACTCCGTCCTCCCACTCCGTCAGCAGATTCGCTCTATCGATTTGCGTAAAGCGAAATAATGAGTGACTGGTAACTAGGGATTAAGAAGTTAAAAATTCAATATGAAAAAAGCAGCGATGGACCAGTTCTTGTGAACAAGTCATTGCTGCTTTTTTAATGCAGTTAGGAGTGAGGAATTAGGAGTGAGGAGTGGTGGAAGGGGCGCACATTATTTGGAAGCGCCCCAATTTTTATAAAAATTTGCGACGTTTTAATATGTACGTCGCCACCTTCACTCCTAACTAAAAAAGGACTACGTCGCAAACGACGCAGTCCTTTTTACATTTGTAATTATTCAACTTATTCAACTGTTACGGATTTTGCCAAGTTTCTTGGTTTATCCACATCGTTGCCTCTCTTGATACTGGTATAGTATGCCAAGAGCTGCATCGGAATGACGGAAAGAATCGGAGCGATAAAGAAATCAACTCTCGGAATCCGTACCACTTCGGTGGTATATTTGGAAAGTTCTTTATCATCATCGTAGCCAATGCCAAGTACTTCTGCTCCACGAGCACGAACTTCCTGGATATTGCTGTACATTTTAGCACTTACATCATCCTGGGTAGCTACCGCAATGACTGGGGTATCTGGAGAAATCAGTGCCAATGTGCCATGTTTCAATTCGCCGGCTGCATAGGATTCAGCATGAATATAGGATACTTCCTTCAGCTTCAATGCCCCTTCCATCGCAATGGCGTAATCGATAGAACGACCCAAGTAGAAAATATCATGGGCTTTAATCAGGCGATCTGCTACATCTGCCATGTGATCTTTTTCTTCCAGTACTTTTTCAATCTGTTTCGGCAATTCTCTAAGCCCCTGGGTAATTTTCTGAATCAGTTCCATGTGAATGGTCCCTTTCAGCTGTCCCATATAAAGAGCCAGCAGAAGCAGTGCCACCAACTGGGTGGTATAAGCTTTGGTAGAAGCAACCGCGATTTCCGGACCAGCCAAGGTATAAATGACAGAATCAGCTTCGCGAGCAATAGAAGAACCAATGGAGTTAGTAACTGCCAAGCTCTTAGCGCCCAAACGTTTTGCTTCTTTCAAAGCAGCCAATGTATCAATGGTTTCGCCAGACTGGCTGACTACGATGCAAAGGGTACGATTGGTTGTGAGCGGACGGCTGTAGCGATATTCCGATGCAATTTCCACAGAAACTGGAATCTTTACAAACCGTTCAATGTAGTGTTTAGCCACCAAACCGGCATGATAAGCAGTACCGCAAGCGGTAATCAGGATATGATCGATATCATCGAGACATTCTTTGGTCCAACCCAGGTCATCAAAATTCACAGAGCCATCTTTATTCAAATGAATCTGTACAGTATCGCGAACGGCTTTCGGCTGTTCATAGATTTCCTTCAGCATAAAGTGCGGATAGCCACCTTTTTCTGCTGCTTCTGCACTCCATTTCACTTCCTGTACTTCTTTCTGAATCGGCTTCCCTTCCCCATCAAACAGGGATACGCTGTCCTTCTTCACAATAGCCATTTCCAGATCATTCAGGATGTAAATGCGACGGGTATGATTAATCACAGCCGGAATATCGGAAGCAATGAAGTTTTCCTGGTCGCCCAAGCCGATAATCAGTGGATTGTCCTTTTTGGTGCAGATAATGGTATCTGGATCAGAAGAATCCATAAATACCAAGCTGTAAGAACCTTCAATTCTTGCCAACACTTTACGAACTGTGGAGAAGAAATCTCCATCATCCAGTTCTTCTGCCAAATGAGCCACCACTTCAGAGTCAGTGTCAGACTTGAATACATGGCCTTTGGCAATCAGTTCTTTTTTCAATGCCATGTAGTTTTCGATAATGCCATTGTGCACAATAACAAAATGATTGTGACAATCGCCATGAGGATGGGCATTTCTATCCGATGGCTGTCCGTGGGTAGCCCAACGGGTATGGCCAATGCCGATATGTCCATGCAGGGGATGTTCTTTCAGAACAACTTCTAGATTGGCCAGACGTCCTTCCTTCTTTTCAATCTGAATGTTTCCATTTTCATATACGGCAATACCAGCAGAATCATAGCCTCTGTATTCCAAACGACGAAGTCCGTCAATTAAGAATTTGGAAGCGTCTCCGTTGCCCACATAACCTACAATACCACACATACAGGTATCCTCCTTACAAGTTCTTTTCTATTATTTTCTATATTATCAAATAGTTAGATAGTGTCAACATATCATACATCGTTTATTATATCACAAGTGCCAAATTTTTTGAAATACATATATAAGTTAAGAAAAGCATAATGACTTCTTTTGATCCAAAGTTTCTTAGGTTGCTCAGGACTCTTAAGTTTCACAGGTTTCCCAAATGAGATGATACCAACAGCAGTGATTGGCACAGTCGAAAAACGTGAGAAACCTTAGCAACTTGAGAAACTTGAGCCACCTATAATATCTAGGGAAACGCTGATTTAATCAAAGAGTTTGAAATTATATGAATTTTTATCCAAAGCATCGTCAAGGAAATCCTTAAATAGCTTGCTATTCGCGGATTTTCTTTCCTCACTTTGAATAAAAATCCAAGAATAATTTCAAACCATGATTAAATCAGTGTTTCCCTAGCCGAATCATACCTACTAACGCTAAATCCTTAACTAAACAACAAAATAAAATAGAGCTGTAACACTGTTACAGCCCCTTTGCTGATTTTCAAAATTATATCACATCTTAAATAAATTCGCTATATTTAAATCTGGTTCATCATCGCTTCCATATCGCTGAGACTTTCCATGCTAGAAATACCAATTGCTGCAGCCAATACCATCAAAATGGCAAGGATGATAAAGAAAAATCCCACCAGCAAGTACGGTGCCAAGGCCAAGAGAAAGGATTTTCCTGTGCCGAAGCGGTAATTGGTAGAAATGGCTAGCACATCCAGGTAAAACGCCCAAACCCAAATAACAAATGTACCGATACCACTCAAGAAAGAAGCGCCCACTACATCTAAGAAAGAAAAGAAAACGGAAAACGCCATAGGCAGAGAGCCGGCCATGAAACCAGCAGTGATCCCCCTGGCCGTTCCCAGTCCGCCCCAGAGGCCGGCCAGATAATCAGTGACAGCACTATGAATCAGTAAGCTAAATCCCATGAAAAGAACCACCAGTACAAATTGCAATACTAGGCCCGGTCCTTCCTGAAAAGCAGACAATGCGGTCAAAAAGACCACAAAAATCCAGAAAAGAAATCCCTCTTTCCATTTCTCTTCTCCAGTGATATACAGCATGGCTTTCTTCGGTGTGGTCAGCAACAAAAATGCCAAATCAAGGAAATAGTTCATCTTGTACTCCTTTTATGTTAGACAGTGACTGGTGACTGGTGACTAGTGACTCGGATTATAAACCCTAGTCGCCAGTCCACCAGTCACAAGATGATATGTAATGATACTCAGAGAACAATGCTGTTAAGTTAAGCGAGATATGCGATGATTTCTACTGATGCAAAGGTTACTCAGGTTTCTCAGGATACTGAAGTCTCTCACGTTTCTCGAATGAGCTAATGACGCTAGCGT
>CAKQBK010000073.1 GCA_934216155.1 uncultured Dialister sp. | reverse complement strand
TCTTTAAAGATGTGTGCACATGATCCAGTTTTAATGGATTCCGAAGCCGCTCTTTCAGGCCTGGACTTCATTACCCCCTCTATATATAAAAACGGAAAAATGAGGGAAAAAACGAACATTTTGAAGATTAGAATTTCATTATTTCGAGTTTGTTGATGGTTGTCTGTTGTTAGTTGTTGGTTTATGCTCCGAGTTCTTTCGATACAATCCGCACAAATACGTAGTGACATTGGTTTAAGGTTTGGGGGTTAGCCGGTGAACCTTAAACCATAAACCAATGCTACTTTTGTCACGGCAAGTTGTCACTAAAAGGGCTTGGCACGTAAACCAACAACTGCCAACCAACAACCATCAACATTTCCCCTCTATCTATATAAACGAAATAGACCCTGCAAAAAACAACCACTTATTGTTAGAAAATTATTAATTCTGACTTCAGCAGCGTCAGTAGTGAAAAATGTGACTCAGGTTGCTCAGGATTCTCAAGCTTCTCAGGTTCGTCGAATGTGCTGTTAACCGAAGCCGTCATTTTGACAGATAGGTACAAGGTTCTCAAGGTTCTAAGGGTTCTGAGGGTTCTCAAGGTTCGCTGAATGTGCCGATAGCCGTCACCGTCATTTCGACCGATGGGATTCGTGCGTGATGACTGTATAGTGTAGTCCAGGACTATGTTAGACAGAAGTGGAGAAATCTTGTGATTCTAACGAGATTATCGAAAGAGTCACAAGATTTCTCCACTTTTGGGGAGCATAGTCGCTGGGTTCTTTTTTGACATTTAGCACGAATCCCGTCGGTCGAAATGACGATGCCTTTTTATACCGTATTCCGTAACTGAACTGCAGTATCCGTTATTTGTTGGATAAGCCGTAATGAGATGATTCTTTAAGCCCTTACCGCAGTTGCTGATTAGATTTCTCCACTCTCCTACACATCCAGTTTCAATGCTGCACAATCACTAAGCACAAATACGACCAGTCGAAATGACGAATACGGATAGAGGCACGTTCAACGAACCCTGAGAACCTTCAGAACCCTCAGAACCTTTAGTATCCTGAGCAACCTAATACAAAAATACCGCCAGAGTACCTGACTCTAGCGGTATTTTTGTTAACAGTCACTTTTTACAATATTGTGAAATTTTTGCCATCACTTGTTTGATATCCAGTGGTTTGGAAAGGTGTTCATTCATGCCTGCTTCTTTGGATCGCTGAATGTCTTCGGCGAAGGCATTGGCGGTCATGGCGAAGATGGGGATGGTTTTCGCATCCGGGCGGTGGAGGCTGCGGATGGCTCTGGTGGCGGTGAGGCCGTCCATGACGGGCATCATCACGTCCATGAGAATGATATCGAAGGTGCCTTCTTTGCTTTGGCTGAACAGGTTCACCGCTTCCAGGCCGTGATGGGCTTCGGTGATTTGGATATGGGCATCTTCCAGGAGATACTTGGCGATTTCCATATTCAGTTCATTGTCTTCTACCAGAAGGGCATGGATGTTGTGCAAATCATCGAGCTGGATAGTTTCAATAGGCTTGGGCATGTCTTCGGCGCGGGCTTTATCGAAGGTGATGTAAATATTGATGGATGTACCGATTCCCAAGGTACTCTGGATTTCGATATGACCACCCATGCGTTCAATGAGGCCTTTTACGATAGCCATACCTAAACCGCTGCCGTTGTAACTGGTGCGAGCACCGTCGGGAGCGGCCTGGGCGAAGGGGTCGAAGATTTTTTTCAGGAACGCATCGCTCATGCCGATGCCGTTATCCACCACGGAGAAAATATATTTCACTTTCGTAGGAGACAGGTCTTCTTCTTTGACATGGCACCACACAGAACCACCGGGACGGTTGTACTTAATGGCGTTGGAAACAATATTGATTAAAATCTGTTTGATATGAAGGGTACTGCCATAGATGTAGCGATTGTTTAAGTCGATTAAACCTTTGGCGGTGTGCAAGGTGACGCCGTAGTCAGCGGCCCGCATTTCTGTAATGGTGGTGACTTCCTGTAAAAGTTTCAACAGATCCAATGGTTCGTGAACCAAGGTGACGTTCTTTTCATCCAGTTTATTCAGTTCCAGCACATCATTGACCAGGGATAACAGGTGCTTGGAAGCCACGTAGGCTTTCTTTCTGTTTTTGCGAATGGTTTCAATGTCATCGGGGTGACGCAGGGCGTATTCCAGAAGGCCGATGATACCATTGAGTGGGGTACGGATGTCATGGCTCATACGAGACAGGAAGGCGGTCTTTACTTCATCAGCGCGGCGGGCACTTTCCAGTTCAATGGTTTTGGTGACCAATTCATTCTTATCGAGAATGAGGTTCCAGTGTTCGATGGTGCCATCGGGGTTGACCACTTTATGCCCATGGTCTTCGATGTATTTATAGGACCCATCTTTGCATTTCATACGGTAGGTGATGGCATAGTGGTCATTCTTTTCATACTGGGCCAGGGCTTCCTTGATACCTGCTTCTAAATCATCAGGGTGGGCAATGCCTGCAATGGAACCGTTGGAAGCCTGCATCAATTCTTCCACCGTATAGCCCAGAATGGCCGCGTATTGCTTGGAAACGTATTTGAAAGAATATTTCGGGTCGTTGTAACTGATTTTGAGACCCCCAGGGAGAGAAGCGGTAATCACATCCAACTGTTTCCTTGCCAACTGGTAGGCTTTGTCCAATTCTTTTTGGTAGTCCAATTCCTTTTCCACAATGCGATCTACGCAGCGGAAACCAATGACAGCGAAGTGTTTATCGTCTTTTTGCGGGTCATACTGGCGCACCGCATGGGCTTCGAAATGGGTCTGCTGCAATGCATTGGGGACAGACGTAAAGCGGAAATACAAATCACTATGGGTCATGAAATGATGGAGCAAGTTGTTTCTCCGGAGAATCCGTTTCATATCCTCTTTCGATTCGGCCACTACATACTGGTTGGCATAGTTATCCAAGTAGTCTGTATAATCGATGGTTTTGTGCTGCTTGGCAATGTTGTTGGACGCCTGGTTCAGTACGATTTCAAACTTGTCGGTATCCAGGTTGATGAGCAGCACAATGGTGTAATCATTGCCTAAGCCGGATAACAACTTTTGCAGCCGTTGTTCTTCATCTAAGGAAATATCTTCTTTCATAGTGATTGGTTCCTTTTCTTTCTTGATAGGGTGACATATAAATATAATATATAAAGAATAAAACTTTTATTTATTTTAGTATATTTTGGGTTAGTTTTCAATAGAATACTGGTGACTGGTGACTGGTGACTAGGGACTAGTAGCTAGGGATTAGGGATTAGAAAATAGTGAGGAGTTAGGAATTAAGAGTGAGGAGTGGTGGAAGGGGCGCACAACTTATAAAGCGCCCCAATACCCCTTTTTATTGTATTTGTGACTCTAACAATAGACGTCAATTTGCACGTTCGAGAACCTTCAGAACCCTTAGCACCGTCAGAACCTTTTCACTATCGTCAATTGGCACATTCGACGAACCTGAGAAACTTGAGCCACCTGAGAATCCTGAGAAACATTTTTTTCTTGCATAAATCACAAAATTGGTATAAAGTATATATTAATAATAAAAATATTTCGCAATATGTATACACAATTAAAACATAATGCGGACAATTTATGATATTTCCTTTTTGCATTTGGCAGAGGGAATGAAATGTTATACAATAGACTGTATATCTAAAAAGCAGTGAGAAGTTAGAAGTGAGAAGTGAGAAATGGTGGAAGGGGCGCATCAACTTATATAGCGCCCCATACCTAATGGTGTTAAGTTGAAGTTTTGCGACAGTAGGTATGATTTACAGGTTACTCAAGTTTCTCAGGTTTCTCAGGCTTCTCGAATGAGATAATCACGCTAGCCTCTATCAGCACATTCGAGGAACCTAAGAAACTTGAGCAACCTGAGAAACTTGAGTAACTTTTTTCACTTAAGAAATGATCGAATGTATGGCTTTACTTAATGACATGATAATAAAGAGGAGGAAGGTTTATGATACTACCGGCATTACTGTTTGGATTGCCACTGGTCACGGCGGTGATTTTGCTATGTAACAAAAATACGTCGGTTCGCAATGGGCTGGTGAAGGGATCGGCGGCTTTGATGATGGTTCTGTCAGTAGCCATTGGGGTCATGTATTTCGGACATCCGCAGAAGATTGGCCTTTCCGGGGAATGGGTCAAGCTCGTCATGTTTGGCGTCGATGTGCTGGCGGTGGCTGCGGTGTGCTATTATGCTTTTAAATTTAAAAGGCACAGCATTGCTTTCCTGGGTCTTCTTCAGTTTGGTATTATTTCTGCTTTTGAATACCACATGGGTAGCCGGATTTATACGTCCTGGGATTTCATTATCGACAATTTTGCCATCATTATGATTCTCATTGCAGGTATCATTGGCAGTCTCATTTCGGTGTATTCTTTGGGGTACATGGCGGTACATCATCGGAAGCATCCGGCGGAAGTGGATCGTCGTCCTTTTTTCTTCTTCGTCGTATTTCTCTTTTTATCGGCCATGTTTGGACTGGTCATGTCCAATAATTTATTGTATATGTATACATTCTGGGAAATTACCAGTTTGTGTTCGTTCCTGTTGATTGGCTATACTCGCACCAACGATGCGATTCATAATTCCTGCAAGGCCCTGTGGATGAATCTGCTGGGGGGCCTCGCATTTGCGCTGGCCATTGTGTACATGGGTGAAATGTACTATACGGTGGAATTGTCTCAGCTCATCAATTTGGGACGAAGCAAACAGCCGGTAGAATTGGCAGTAGCACTTCTGGTGTTCTGCGGATTTACCAAATCGGCTATGATGCCATTTTCTGGATGGCTCTTGGGCGCCATGGTGGCACCGACTCCGACGTCGGCACTGCTCCATTCGTCCACCATGGTTAAAGCCGGTGTATTTCTGATTATTAAATTGGCACCTTTGCTGGGAAATAACCATGCAGGTGTCATGGCTATGCTTATCGGTGGGGCCACCTTCTTCTTTGCTTCTTGTGCGGCTATTTCACAATCTGATGGGAAAAAGGTTTTGGCCTATTCCACCATTTCCAACTTGGGACTCATTGTGTGCTGCGCTGGTACGGGTTCCTATGAAGCGGCTTGGACCGCTATCATGATCGTTATTTTCCATGCGGTGGCAAAGAGTTTGCTCTTCCTCACCGTAGGTACGGCGGAACAGCAGCTGGGCAGCCGCAATTTGGAAAATTTCGATGGGGTATTCAATTCTATGCCACGGCTCTCTCTGTGCATGGTGATTGGGATTTGCGGTATGTTCCTGGCACCTTTTGGTATGCTGATTTCTAAGTGGGCGGCCATGAAGGCTTTCGTAGATGCCGGGCAGCCGCTGCTCCTTCTGGTATTGGTTTTCGGCTCCGCCACCACTTTGTTCTATTGGACTAAGTGGCTGGGGAAGATTACCACCTATATTCCTACCAATGAAAATCGTGAAGTGGGAATCCTTGGTGTGGAATGGATTGCTTTGAAGAGTTTGGCAGCCATCACGCTGGTGGTGTGCGTTCTGTTCCCGCTCATTTCGGAATACATGGTCATTCCATACTTAGGTATGATTTACCATGCCACCACAGAAGTCATTGCCCAAAGCAATCTGTGGATCATGTCTCTTATGGTATTCTTGATTATTGTGCTGCCTCTCCGTTTCGGCAAGAGTCGGAATAAGAAGCAGGTAGTTACCAATTTGTCTGGGGAAAATTTGGGTCACGATGTGGCCTATCGTGGGGTCGCTGGTCATGTGGTGCCGGTGTCTCTTCGGAACTGGTACCTGGAAAGTTGGTTTGGAGAAGAACGAATGAAACTTCTGGGGTATACAGCCTGCCTGGCCTGTGTGCTGATGGAATTGTCCCTGGCAGCAGGAGGTGTATTCCATGTCTGATTATGTAATCAATATCTTATCTGGCCTGGCGTACTTGCTATTGGCTCCTATCATCGGTGGACTTCTTGCTGGATTTGACCGGAAAATATCGGCCCGCATGCAGCGAAGAGCCGGCCCGCCATTATTGCAGCCTTTTTATGATTTCTTGAAACTTTGGGATAAACAGCCTATCGCCGTTAATAAAGCGGAAGGATTTTATGTCTTCGGCTTTTTGCTGTTTGTCCTTTTGACCGGAACCATTTTCTTTGCCAGAGGGGATATCCTTCTGGTGGTCTTTACCCTCACCATGGCCAGCGTGTGCCTCATCGTTGCGGCCTATGCGGTGGATTCTCCCTATAGCCAGATTGGCGCGGAACGTGAACTGGTACAGACCATGGCTTATGAACCGATGATGCTTCTGGTGGCCCTTGGTTTTTATCTGTCCAGTGGCAGCTTCAGTGTAGGGGATATCATGACCACACCGGTGATGAACATTCTCCGCATGCCAGGAATTTTCCTGGGGCTTTGCTTTATCCTTCTCATTAAATTTAGAAAGTCTCCTTTTGATATTTCCATGTCCCATGAAGCCCATCAGGAATTGATCGGGGGTCTCAAAACAGAAATATCTGGCCGCACCTTGGCCATGGTGGAAATTGCTCATTGGTATGAAAATGTATTTCTCCTGGGCTTGGTCCTGCTCTTCTTCGCCAGCGATTCCCTGTGGACACTGATTCCAGGCCTGATTGTCTGTGAAATTGTTTTCTTTGGAGAAATATTGGTGGATAACTGCTGCGCCCGTATGAAATGGGAAAAGATGCTGGCCTCCACCTGGCTCTTCACCCTCCTGGCAGGGTTCCTCAATGTGGCATTTTTGATGTACTTTAAATGATGGAGTCATTTTTCAGTTAAAATCAACAGATTCACATGGAATATAGTGAGGAGTTAGGAATGAGGAGTGGAAGTGGCGGCGCACAAAATTGAGAAGTGCCGCATTATAATATTTTGGTGACTGGTGACTGGTGACTGGTGACTGGTGACTGGTGACTGGTGACCGGGAAAAGTAGCTAGGGCCTAATTTCTAATCCCTAGGGCCTAGCTACTAATCCCTATTTCTATAAAAGGGGTATTGGGGCGCTATATGAATTGATGCGCCCCTTCCACCACTCCTCACTCCTCATTCCTAACTCCTCACTATAAAAAGTTTTATTGAAGCGAAGAAACTCTATGTTAGTAAGGAGAACGTATGGCATACGAAAAAAAATCACCTTGGTTGATTCATTACGATGGCTCTTCCTGTAACGGGTGTGATATCGAGGTTTTGGCTTGTTTGACACCGCTCTATGATGTGGAACGGTTTGGTATCGTCAATACAGGGGATCCCAAGCATGCCGATATTTTTCTGGTCACCGGCGGGGTGAATGCCCAGAATTTGCCGGTGGTTCGTCAGATTTATGAACAAATGCCGGAACCGAAAGTGGTCATTGCCGTAGGCACCTGTGCTTGCAGCGGCGGGGTGTTTCGGGAATGTTATAATATGCTTGGTGGCATGGACAAAGCCATTCCAGTCGATGTGTACGTACCAGGCTGCGCCGCCCGGCCAGAAGCCATTATTGACGGGGTAGTCAAGGGATTGGCGGTGTTGGAGGAGAAGAATAAAAAGTTAAAGAATCAAGCGTAGTTAGCCTGATTTTAGTGAGGAGTTAGGAATGAGGAGTGAGGAG
Organism: uncultured Dialister sp.; assembly: GCA_934216155.1. Lineage (GTDB taxonomy): Bacteria > Bacillota > Negativicutes > Veillonellales > Dialisteraceae > Dialister. The sequence continues at coordinate 5,323 of CAKQBK010000073.1, read as the reverse complement.
TGGAAGTAGCGGCGCACAAAATTTGGAAGCGCCGCATTATACTATTTTGGTGACTGGTGACTGAGAAAAGTAGCTAAGGCATAGTTCCTAATCCCTAGGGCCTAGCTACTAATCCCTGTTTCTATAAAAAGGGGTATTGGGGCGCTATATGAATTGATGCGCCCCTTCCACCACTCCTCACTCCTCATTCCTAACTCCTCACTTTTGAAGTCTATGGTTTACATACCAACTGCATATAGCGAAATAAAGGAGTATGTATGAAACAACAAATCATCTCGATCCGCCCGGAGGATCTTTTGGAGAGGGTGGCTCGTTTTAAGAAAGAAGGCTGCCGGCTGGTGCAGATTCTCTGTACCCGCGTGGAGGAAGGCTTCGAGCTGACTTACAGCTTTGATAAAAATTATTTCCTATACCATCTGCGCCTCATTGTGCCCCTCGACGGGTCTGTCATGAGTATCACCAGTTTGTATTGGTATGGGTTTGTGTGGGAAAATGAAATCCATGACCTGTTTGGGTTGGATGTGCGTTTCATTGTGCCAGAAGTGGACTATGGGGGACATTTCTATCATCTGGCCCAGAAAACGCCTTGGCATGATTTGTCCGGTGCGGTTCATGCGAAGAGCGCTGTAAAGGTGAATCTCCGCAGTGGTCTTGGTGTCGATGCGTCGGTGACGAAGAAGGAGGATGGCAATGGCTGAATTAACTACAGTGCCTTTTGGGCCCCAGCATCCTGTACTTCCGGAACCTATTCATCTGGATTTGGAATTGAAAGATGAAAAAGTCATCCGTGCGGTGCCATCCATTGGTTACGTTCATCGCGGATTGGAAAAGCTGGTCGAAAAGCGGGATTTTAAACAATTCATTTACGTAGCAGAGCGCGTCTGCGGCATTTGTTCCTTTGGTCATGGCTGGGGGTATGCGAAAGCCATCGAAGGACTCATGGGCATCGAAGTGCCTCGTCGGGCCGATTATCTGCGTACCATCTGGCATGAACTGTCTCGCATGCACAGTCACCTGCTCTGGTTGGGACTGGCAGCAGACGCCATGGGTTTTGAAAGTATTTTTATGAATGCTTGGCGTCTCCGTGAAACCATTTTGGATATTTTTGAAGAAACCACCGGCGGCCGTGTCATTTTCTCCGTGTGCCAGGTAGGTGGTGTTCGTCGTGATTTGACCGATGGGATGCAGAAGGAAATATCGGAGAAACTGAAAGGCCTTAGAAAAGAAATTGAAGACATGGGACGGGTATTTCTCTATGACGACACCATCCAGAGTCGTTTGGAAGGTGTCGGCGTCCTTTCCATGAATGATGCCATCGATTTAGGATGTGTCGGTCCTTTGGCCAGAGCCAGCGGTCTGCCGAATGATTATCGCATGGCCGATGAAGAAGGAGCTTATAAAGATCTGCACTTCCGTCCCGTATTGGAACCGGCTGGGGATTGCTTGGCTCGCGTGAAAGTTCGTCTGGGAGAATTGTATCAGTCCATCGATTTGATTCAAGGCTGCCTGGATAACTTGCCCGAAGGGGCTATTGCAGCACCTGTCCGTGGCATGCCGCCGAAGGGCGAATATTTCACCCGCGTAGAACAGCCCCGCGGCGAAGCCATTTATTATGTGAAAGGCAATGGGACAAAGAATTTGGACCGGTTCCGTCTCCGTACACCGACGAACTGCAACATCCCTGCATTGGTCAAAATGCTCCAAGGCTGCGACCTGGCAGATGTGCCAAATATTATCCTGACCATTGATCCGTGCATCAGCTGCTGCGAACGGTAAAAAGCAGTGAGGAATTAGGCGTGAGGAGTTAGGAGTGTTGGTGGCGGCGCACAACTTATAAAGCGCCGCAAATATATAAGGTTATTGTTCTATAAAATACATCTTTTTAACAAATCAGCTAGACCTTATGAGGCTAGGTTAATAAAGGGTTATGAAAGGTCATCGCATAACCTTTCATAACCTATATAACCTTGACTGTAGCGATATATAAAATCTTGTTTGAAAAAGAAAAATGCAGAATAATAACCTATAAAAAGGGGTATTGGGCCCTATATGAATTGTGGGCCCCTTCCACCACTCCTCACTCCTAACTCCTCATTCCTCACTATTCTTTGAGATGTAATCTATGTGAGATAGAGTTAAAGGGGGCTATGTATATGAGTTACCTGGTATATGTGAAGCAGGCCCTGGCGAATTTGTTTAAGCCTCCTGTGACGTCGAAATATCCATTGGAACCGAAGAAGTTCTGCGCCGGTGACCGCGGTCGTGTTATTAACGATGTGAGCCAGTGTATTCTGTGCGGCATGTGTGAACGGAGTTGTCCCGCCGGGGCCATTACGGTGGATCGGAAAACTGGCACTTGGAAAATCAATCCATTTGCCTGCATCCAATGTGGGGCTTGTGTGGAAGCTTGTCCGAAGAAGTGTCTTTCCATGGATCCCCATTATGCTACGCCGGCATTGGAAAAATCGGAAATCGTATTGCAGGCCATTCAGAAGGAAGGCAAAGCGGAAGTTCGTAAGGAAGTCAAAACTGCAGCCACTTCCCTCTCTATGGACGACAGAAGTCATATTGTCAACAATGTGATGAAATGTATTTTCTGTGGCATGTGCGAACGAAACTGCCCCGCCGGGGCCATCACGGTGGACCGCAGAAATCGTACCTGGCGTATTAACTTGGAAGCCTGCGTGAACTGCGGTACCTGTATTGATAACTGCCCGCGCAAGTGTCTCTCTTTGGGATGCTACTTAGGCAATCGGACTGACATCACCATCAAAGGGAAAATGCCTATGCGAAGAGCACCGGTGAAACCAGCTGCTCCAGTAGCACCAGTGGCAGAAAAAGTGACCGCTCCCGCGCCGGCACCAGCTAAGGTGGTAGTGGATATTCCTGATAGTCATATTTTCAATGAAATAGAAAAATGTCTCTTCTGTGGAAAATGTGAACATAACTGTCCTGGGGAAGCCATTACTTTGGATCGAAAGAATCGCACCTGGACCATCGACCGGGAAAAGTGCATCACCTGTGGTGTTTGCGTGGATGATTGCCCAGTGCACTGCTTGACTTTGCGTGATACATGGGAAGAAGGCGAAACCAAAGAACTTCACACTACCTATCAGGGGAAAGTGCTGACTCGCCGGCCCCGCGTGCGTCCGGCACCGCCCAAAGCGGTAGAAGAAGCACTGAAGGCAGCACCGGCGAAACCAGTAGTGCCAGTAGAAGCACCTGCTAAGACAGAAACAGCAGCTCCTTCGCCTGCAGTAGAATCCACCAATCCGTGGCATATCCGAAACGATATCGACAACTGTCTTTTCTGCGGAAAATGTGAACATACCTGCCCAGTGGATGCGATTTCCATTGACAGAAAGAATCGCACCTGGACCATTGATAGAGACAAGTGCGTTGCCTGCGGCCAGTGTGCAGAAGGTTGCCCGAAGAAATGCCTCACCTTGGCAGAAGACTGGCAAGAAGGGGAAAATAAAGCAGCGCACCTCACATTACAAGGAAAAGCACCGGTGAGACCTACACGCGCAGCACCGCAAAAGGTGGAACCACAAAAGCCAGTAGCATCGATAGCTGTGAAGGAAGAACCGGTGGTAGAATCTACCAATCCGTGGCACATTCGAAATGACATCGATAACTGTCTTTTCTGCGGGAAATGTGAACATACCTGCCCAGTGGATGCGATTTCCATTGACAGAAAGAATCGTACTTGGACCATCGATAGAGACAAGTGCGTTGCCTGTGGCCAGTGCGCAGAAGGATGTCCGAAGAAATGCCTCACCTTGGCAGAAGACTGGCAAGAAGGGGAAAATAAAGCGGTGCATCTTACGTTACAGGGAAAAGCACCGGCAAGACCTGTCCGTCCTGCACGGCCAGTAGCTAAGGCAGCGCCGAAAGCGGAACCGCCGAAAGAAGCCAAACCGGAACCGCCGAAAGAACCTGTGGTTACTCCAGTGAAAGAAGAAAAAGAAACCTCAGCAGCTCCGCAATCAGACAATCCATTTCATGTGAAAAATGATATTAACAAGTGCCTCTTCTGCGGCCGTTGTGAACACAATTGTCCCGCAGGTGCTATTTCCATTGATCGGAAGAACCGCACCTGGACCATTGATAGAGAAAAATGCATGGTCTGCGGCGTGTGCGCCGAAGGCTGCCCCGCCAACTGCCTCTCTATGGAAGAAGACTGGCAAGAAGGAGAAGACCATGCACTGGTACTGACACTGCAGGGAAAACCGCCGGTGAGACGGCGGTAAAGGTTGCTCAAGGTTCTCAGGTTGCTCAGGTTTCTTGAATGTGCCAACAGGCACTAGCGTATTCATTTTTGAAATGATATGAAGTGTTTAGTGCGTCATGAATAAAATGGTGGCAGTATTAGCGTGTTGCCCCTTGGAGAAGGGGCGGCGAAGCTGGGGATAGAGTGACCGAAAGGTCACAATCCGCACTAGCGTCTGATAGTTCATTGTTTCTCAACCTAGTAAAGTGTTTCCTTAAGTTAAGCGAAATGTGCGATGATTTCTGCTTGTGCAAAGGTTACTGAGACTTCTCACATTTCTCGAATGAGCTAATGACGCTAACGCCTATCGGCACATTCGGGTAACCTGAGCTACTTGAGAAACCTTAGCCACCTGAGCAACCTGTTATTGTATCCATAACGGAGGAAAGAAATCCCATGCATGAATATCCCATCACTTTGGAAATTGTCCGCTTGGCGGAACAGACGGCCAAAGAGAAGAAGGGCATCGTGAAAGCCATTCACTTGGTGGTGGGGGAAGATTCTGGTTTCATTGGCGAATCGATCCAAATGTATTTCGACGTCATTGCCGAAGGAACCCTTTGTGATGGGGCGGTATTGACCATCAAAGACATTAAGCCGAAAATGAAATGTGACGTGTGCGGGAAGCTCTTTGAAAGGAAACGCTTTTCCTTCACCTGTCCCTACTGCGGCGGCGACGGCTCCCCCACGGAGATTGGAAAAGAGTTTTATATAGAAAGCGTTGATTTGGAAGTGCAGTGAGAAGTTAGAAGTGAGAAGTTAGAAATGGTGGTGGCGGCGCACAACTTATATAGCACCGCAGTATTATGTTTTGGTGATGGGGAAAGGGATTAGGGACTAGTAGCTAAGGATTAGGAAATATATAATAATTCCTGCAGTGTTTCCCTAGCCATTTTACTGTGAGAAGTAGGTATTACCAAATACGCTTGATATGTTCATAGTGAAGTATGCCGCCAGTGCTGCCCCCTCTTTCATTCTCCCCCGGCGGGCAATGCTGTTAAGTTAAGCGAAATATGTGGTGATTCCTTTTGTGACAAAGTTTCTCAGGTT
>CAKQBK010000072.1 GCA_934216155.1 uncultured Dialister sp. | reverse complement strand
ATTCCACTAGTGGTGACAGGTTGCTCAAGTTTCTAAGGGTTCTCAGGTTGCTCAAGTTCCCCGAATGTGCCGATAGATGCTAGCGTCATTAGCTCATTCGAGAAACGTGAGAAACCTAAGGAGCCTGAGAAACCTGAGTAACCTTTGCATCAGCAGTAATCATCGCATATTTCACTTAACTTAGCAGCATTACTCCTAATCCCTAGCCCCTAATCTCTAGCTACTAGTCATCAATTACCAAACTATTTGCATTCATTCCCCATTTCGAGTAGGATAAGGACAGTAGAATGTTTTTGTGACGGAAATCGATTTGTGGATTTCCCTAGGGCCTAGCTACTAATCCCTAGTCACCAGTCACCAGTCACGGGTTACCATTCTACTAGATAGGAGAGAAACTATGCTCAGTGATATTTGGGTATATAAAAAGACCTCCCGGATTCTCATCGCCCTTTTGATTATCGGCGTGCTCATGCTGGCTACCCAGAATTGGCAGCTGGGGCTTTTGTTTTTTATCCTGGTCACCGGATTCATTCTGTATGTGAAACGTTGTGATTTGGATCAGGAACGGAAACTGATGCGGTATCTGGACGATTTGTCCTCCGGCGTGTCCGCTGGTTCGGTCTATGCGGTGAAAAATTTGCCCGTAGGCATTGCCATGATGGATGAGAAAAAGGAATTGGTCTGGGCCAATGATGTATTCCGCGGATGGATGGGGCAGGATGTCCATGAAGGGGTTCGTTTCCAGGATTTGATTACCGGGCAGAAAATGTCCAAAATCTGGGGAAAAACCGGTTGGTTTGATTGCCATGCCGGAGGCACCTATTTCCGGGTGTTCCATAAGTTTCTGGCAGCGGGAGAAGAAAATACATCGCCTTTCATGGTATTCTATTTCATGGATCGCACCGATGTAGAAGTGGCGGTCAAAGAATGTAACGAAGCCCGGCCGGTGTTCTGTCTGATTCGTATCGATAACGTATCAGAAGTGACAGCCGATATGACCGATGTGGAACGTTCCTCTCTTTTGTCGGACGTGACAGAAAAGGTACTGTCCACGTTCAGTGAAAAAGAAGGATTCATCAAACAGTATTCCACCACCGATTTCGTGGCTTGTATTTCTCATAAAGCTCTTTTGGAAATGATGGAATGCAACTTCGATATCCTTGATGCGGTGCGAGAAATTCACACGGTGAACCGCATTCCGGTGACCTTATCCATCGGGGTGGTGCAAAGTGAAGATTCCTTTGCGAAACAGTTTGAAGAAGCCCAGGTGTCGCTGGACCTGGCTTTGGGTCGCGGCGGTGACCAGGCCATCGTGCGGATTGGCAAAGACGTGAAAGCTTTCGGTGGTAAATCGCCAACGTCGGTCAGCTCCACTAGGGTTCGCGTCCGCGTGGTGGCCCAGGCGTTGAAAGAAATCATTGAAGACGCCGATATGGTATTGGTCATGGGTCATAACCATGAAGACTTCGATGCTTTGGGGGCCGCTGTGGGCGTGTCCCATCTGGCACGGTCGTCCCATGTGGAAACCCATATTGTGCTGTCTAAAGAAAAAGAAACCTGTAAGAAAATGGTGGAAGCCATCACCAAAAGCGGCGTGGCAGACGGCCTTCTGGTGGATGAAAGTGAAGCCAAGGGCCTCATGACCGACAAGACCGTGGTGGTTGTGGTGGATACCCATATCCCTGCTTTGGTGGCTGCACCGGAAGTATTGAAGAGAGCCGCCAAGAAAGTGGTCATCGACCATCATCGCCGGGCCGCTTCTATGATCCAGCAGCCCCTTCTGACCTACATGGAACCATCGGCTTCCTCCGCGTCAGAACTGGTATCGGAATTGGTACAATATTATAATGGCAATGAAGAAATGAATGAACTGGAAGCATCTTGCCTCTATGCGGGCATTGTGGTGGATACGAAAAACTTCGCCGTCCAAACCAGTGTCCGTACCTTCGACGCAGCCAGCTTCCTTCGCCGCTGCGGCGCCGATACGAAATTGGTGCATCGCCTGTTTGCGGAAGATATTCATTTCATCAAAGCCAAAGCAGAAATTCTGGCCCATATGAAATTGGTAGATGGGTATATCGCAATCGCAGAATGTCCGGACGGCATAGAAGATTCCCAAGTCCTGGCCGGGCAGATTGCGGACTATTTAGTGACAGTAAAGGAAATTCGAGTGAGCTTCCTTTTCTATCACACCGACAATGGACTCTGTCTCTCCGCCCGGTCTGACGGTTCCGTCAATGTGCAGGTGGTCATGGAAGCCCTTGGGGGTGGTGGCCATCTGACCGTGGCAGGCGCCCAGCTGGGTAAAGATGGAAATAAAGAAAAAACGGAAAAAGCCCTCGTGGAGGAAGTCCGTAAACAAGTAGAGGAGGAAAAAGAATGAAAGTAGTACTTTTACAAGATGTAAAGAAAATGGGTAAAAAAGGCGACGTAGTCGAAGTGGCTGATGCATACGGCCGCAATGTGCTGATTCGTAAAGGCCTCGGCGTAGAAGGAACCAAAGCCAACCTCAACACCGCTTCCCAGCGCCAGGAATCCAAAGTATTCAAAGATAAAGTGGCTGCCGACGAAGCTGTCATCATGGCGTCCCAGCTGAAAACCGTCAAAGTGGTGATTAAAGTACAGAGCGGCGAAGATGGAAGAATCTTCGGCTCTGTTACCAGCAAAGACATCAGCGAAGCACTGGAAAAACAGTACAAATTCAAACTGGAAAAGAAAAATATCAAAATGAAAGCACCGATCAAAACCGTCGGTGAATACGATGTAGAAGTTTGGGTACACCAGCAGGTGACCAGCACTGTTCATGTGTCTGTTGTGACGGAATAAAAAAGAGAGCCGGCCTTGGGGCCGGCTTTTTTTGATGGAGTGATTGGTGACTGGGGACTAGTGACTAGGGACTAGGGATTAGGAAATAGTGTGCACTAACAGAATCATTACTGGCGTCTCGTCGCCCCCGTCGGTGTAATGCCATTAAGTTAAGGATTTGCGTTAGTAGGTATGATTTGGTTTGTGATTATAGGTTACTCAGGTTTCTCAAGTTGCTAAGGCTGCTCAGGTTCTTCGAATGCGCTGATAGACGCTAGCGTTATCATCTCATTTGGGGAACCTGAGAACCCTGAGAACCCTGAGAAACTTGAGCAACCTGTCATCTCTGGCGAAATTATACCTACTACCGCCAATCCATCCCCAAAATATCCGCGTTTACAATCTATTAGATTAAAGTTTACAGGTATGATACAATACTCTATACCTTATAGATGAGGAAGATTTGCAATATTTTAAAAAGCGAACGATGAGGTCGCTATGGAGTAGGATGAGTAACGATGGAACAGGCAACCAGCAGAAGTGAACGGATCACTTTGGAAGATATGATTGGCCGATTGACCAGGCTGAATGAACTGAGAGATTTTGACGAAATCATGCAGGCTTTGAATGCATTGATGGAAGCAGTGGGGACATATACAAAGGCGGACCGGGCGTATATTTTTGAAAACAAACCGGAAAGTCCCGACTTATTTGCCAATACGGTGGAATGGTGCGCCGAAGGGGTGCAACCCCAAAAGGATGGCTTGCAAAGTGTATTTGCCGGAGATTTCCCCTATTGGTATCAAGCGTTCAAGTCTGGGAAAAGCATCGTTATTTCCGATGTGGAATCGGTGCGATATACCATGCCCGGTGAATACTTATTTCTTGTGGCCCAGAAGGTCCATTCTGTGATTGCGTTCCCCCTGTTTTTTGATGGGACAGTCTTGGGATTTATTGGTGTGGACAATCCAGAAATTGAAAAGTCCCGAGAGTTCATTAATTTATTGAAACTCATCGGCGGGTACCTGGGGACGGCGAAGCAGAATTACATTACCAATGGTAAGCTCCATGATAAGAAACAGGAATTCCAAGCCAATGCCAAGGAACTGGAAGAAGACAAGCTCCTTTTGGAAATTCTTTGCCAGGACTACACCAGCGTTTACAGTCTCAATGTAGAAACAGGGAAATTCCGTCCGTTGAAACTGAGCGTGGTGGCTAATTTTCACCAGATGAAGCGGGTGCGGGTCAATGAAGTCTTTGATTTCGAACCCAATATGATTGCCTACGCCGATGCGTTTGTGGTGAGCGATAAAGAAGCGTTCAAAAAATTCTTTTCCTTGGAAGAAATTAGAAAGAATTTGAAAGACAAAGCCAAAGCCACTTTCCGGTACCAGACCACGCCCAATGCCGGGGGATACCAGTATTTCGAAGGGCAGGTGGTCCGGATTGAAAGAAGCTCCGGGCAGTTTCACGTCATGCTGGCCTATCATTACATCGATGATATCATCCAGCAGGAAAAAGAGGACCAGCGAAAGTTGCAGAAAGCCCTGGATGAAGTACAGCGCAGCAATGAAATCGTGTCCGCCATCGGTCAGATTTATTATTCCATTTTCCGTATCGATTTGACGAAAGATTGGTATGACGAAGTCCGCAGTGACAATGATGTCCATCGTTTGACAGGAAATAATGGGAAAGCATCGGATAAGCTGAAAGAATTGTGCGAGAAACTGGTGGTGACACAGCACCAGAGCGACGTGATGCGTTTCTTTGATTTATCTACCTTGCCACAGCGGCTCAGCAAAGAAAAAACCATTTCTTTGGAATATAAAGCCACCAACGGCAACTGGCACCAGGCCCGTTTCATTGGCAAAAAGTGGGATACTACGGGCCATCTCACCAATGTGCTCTATGTGACACGGGTCATCAGTGAAACTAAACGCCGTGAAGAGCGACTGATTTCCATCGCTGAAGAAGCCAACCGGGCCAACGAGGCGAAGACCGATTTCCTGTCCCGCATGGCCCACGATATCCGCACGCCTATGAATGCGGTTCGTGGATTTACATCCATCGCCAAGACCCAGCTCCATGACCCGAAGAAGTTGGAAGACAGCCTCTACAAAATCGAATTGGCCGGCACCTACTTGCAGCAGATTGTCAATGATATCCTGGATCTCACCAGCATTGAACGAGGCAAATTTAATGTGGACGTGCAGGAAACCAGCCTGAAACAGTTGCTGAAAAATTACCAGGATGGGATGCTACAAACCTTTACCACTAAGAAATTGGATATTCATTGCCGCATCCATTCCATGGTATACGACAAAGTGCTGCTAGATGGGCTCCATTTGAAGCAGATCTATACCAACCTGTTTTCCAACGCCATGAAATATACCCCAGAAGGCGGTTCTATTTCTATAGAAATATTTGAAAAAGAACTGCCCGGTACGAATCGAGTGCGTCTGGTCTATCGCATTTCCGATACAGGCATTGGCATGTCCTCGGAATATATGAAAGACATGTACAATCCGTTCTCCCGGGCCGTGGATACCCGGGTCAACCATGTTCGCGGCAGCGGCTTGGGCCTTTCTATCGTCAAAGAACTGGTGGACCTCATGGGCGGACACATTGACGTACAGAGCGAACTGGGAAAAGGCACAACCTTTACGGTTTCCTTTGACGTGCCCTATATAGAAAAAGAAAAAGCGCAGCCGGAAGCAGAAATATCTCTGGATGCGGCCGAAGGCATGCACCTCTTGGTGGCAGAAGACAACGATCTCAACTACGAAGTGGCAGAAGAATTGCTTGCCATGTATGGCGTCACCTGTGAACGGGCAGAAAATGGTGCCATCTGTGTGGAGAAATTCCAGAAAGCACCGGAAGGCACCTACGACGCCATTTTGATGGATATGCAAATGCCCGTCATGAACGGCCTCGACGCCACCCGGGCCATTCGCGTTTTGGAAACAGGCAGAGCGCACAAAATTCCCATCATCGGCCTCACCGCCAACGCCTTCAGCACTGACATGGCCGCCTGCTTAGGTGCCGGCATGAACCAGCACATGGCAAAGCCCTTTGACGTGAAAAAACTGCTTGGGGCGTTGATTGGGCTGAAAAAGTGATAAGTTACGGATTTGTGTTAGTAGACATGGCTTCGCAAGTGGTGACAGGCTCCAAAGTTTCTAAGGGTTCTCAGGTGGCTCAGGTTCCCCGAATGTGCCCATAGACGCTAGCGTCATTAGCTCATTCGAGAAACATGAGAAACCTAAGTAACCTAAGAAACCTGAGTAACCTTTGCATCAGCAGAAATCATCGCATATCTCGCTTAACTTAACAGCATTGCCGGCGGGGGAACTAAAGGGATCACCGCTTTTCAAAATTCCGCGGCGCTAAATGAATTGTGCGCCGCACCACCATTCCTCATTACGCATTCCTCATTACGCATTATCCATTGAGAGCGTAAAAAAATAGAAACGACTCAAAACTTTTTCTAAAAAATCCCCTGATCCCGTCACTTTTGACAGGGTCAAGTTTTTTTTTATTTGCTACACTGTAGGTAAAGATGAGGCCAGGGCAGAATAGCTGGAGAAGAAGCTGCTTTGGTTCATCGGAAGCGCGTGAAAAATTGGTGGAATGTGAAAATGTATAAGATGCATACTTATGCATCACTTAAAGTCGCCTATTTTACGGAAATCCACCAGTCTATCGCGTCAGACGGTGGATTTTTCTAATTGAGAATAAAATGGCTAATTGATAAAAATGACCACTTTTGCGTTAAAATGACCACTTTTGCAGAAAAAGAAGAAATCCACCGCGGGAATTGCTAGGATGGAAAAAGGAAGAAGACAAGTTAGGAGATAGGTTAGAAAAGGTTCTCAAGGGACACAAGGTGCTCAGGGGAAACCTGGCTACATGCTACTGGTCATTATATCAAAGGTTCGAAGGTTCAAACCCCAAACCCCAAACCCCAAACCCTAATCCCTAATCCCTAATCCCTAATCCCTAATCCCTAGTCCCTTTTCCCGGCTACCGGCTACAAGCCACTAGCTACTCATTCGTTACTCATTTCATGCTCCAGATCTCTATCCGGCAGAGGGGAGCAGGATTCCACCAAAGGGGGAACACATCATGAATAACATTTACAAAGTCATCTGGTCGAAAGCAAAGAACTGCTATGTTGTCGCTTCTGAAATCGCTAGATCCCATACCAAGTCAGCGACAGGCTCGGAAAAAATGGGGGGGTACGGTAAACGGGCTCTTCTGGCTCTGGCTGCTGCTACGGCTATTGTTTGCGGTGGCTTTGTGAATGTTGGGGCGACGGTACATGTAGATGAAAGTACAACAAGTACAGTAAATGAAGTATATACTAAAGGCGAAGTTGATACCTCGTTTGCAACTAAAACGGAAGTAGCGGCTAAAGCCGATAGTACAACAGTAACAGCACAGGGAACCAAGATTGAAGCCTTGGAAACTGCAGTAGGAAAAACATACACCAAAGATGAAGTAGACACCAAGTTGGGTACTAAAGCCGATAGTACAACAGTAACAGAACAGGGAACCAAGATTGAAGCTTTGGAAACTGCAGTAGGAAAAACATACACCAAAGATGAAGTAGACACCAAGTTGGGTACTAAAGCCGATAGTACAACAGTAACAGAACAGGGAACCAAGATTGAAGCTTTGGAAACTGCAGTAGGAAAAACATACACCAAAGATGAAGTAGACACCAAGTTGGGTACTAAAGCCGATAGTACAACAGTAACAGAACAGGGAACCAAGATTGAAGCCTTGGAAACTGCAGTAGGAAAAACATATACCAAAGATGAAGTAGACAGTAAATTGACTGCTGCTAGTACTAGTGTAGATACAAAATTAGCAGACTATGCCAAGACAACGGATGTAAACACTGCATTAGCTGGAAAGGCCAATGTAGGAGATTCTTATACAAAAGCTGAAGCGGATGGAAAATTTGCGACTTCAGATGCATTGACTACGGCTAAGACTGACCTTGAGGGAAAGATCACTACAGCCAAAACGGACTTGGAAGGAAAAATTAATACAGCAAAGACTGAATTGGATGGTAAGATTGCTGCCAATACAACGAAAATTGATGCAAATAAAACATCAATTGATGATTTGAAGACCAAGGCAGCAACCACAGATACAACTTTGACTGACCTTTCTGGACGTATGACAACAGCAGAATCTAATATTATTGATTTAAAAAATGCAGATGTTCGTTTAGAAGGTAAAATTGACCAAAATACCAATGATATTACTGGTTTGAAAGATAAAGATACCGAATTATCTGGAATGATTGATGCAAACAAAGCAGCCATCGACCAGAATAAGGACAACATTACTCAAAATAAAAACGATATTACAACCATCAATGGAAAACTAACCACTGCGGAAGGGAAAATTGCAACAAATGAAACGGCCATTGCTGATTTGAACAACAAAGTAGGGACAGTCAATAATGGTACCTATCTCGATAGTTCAAAATCTGTTGGCGAAAACTTGAATAAGTTGAATGATGGCTTAGTGCAGGAAGTCGCAGACCGCACAGCCGCTGATAATGCACTGTCTGATCGTATCGATGCCAATGCGAATACAATCGCTGCTGTCAATCAGGAATTGGTGAACACAAACAATCATTTCAATACGGAATTGGGAAAAACCAATGCAGCTCTTCAGGCAGAAGGACAGGCTAGAGCAAATGCAGATGCCGCTTTGGCAAATGATATTGCAGCAACCAATAAGCGGACGGCTGGCATTGGGCGGACAGATACAAGTGTAGAAGCAAATAATCAGACTGTGATTGAAGGCAAGGTACACTTCGACCAGGAAGGCAATGTGTCCAAAGTGAAGAATCTGGGAGCAGAAACTATTACCACCACAGGAGATGCGACAATTGGTGGTAAGCTGGATGTCACAGGAGACACATCGCTGAAGAATACGACCGTAAATGGTACACTGAAAACTACAGGCGAAGCTACCTTTGGAGACAATGTAACGGTAAAGAAAAATCTGACTGTAGATGGTAACCTCAATGTAAATGAGATTTCCATGTCCAATACAAAGACCGATTCCGATGGAACTATCCATAACAGTGCAACGACCATTACAGCTGATAGTATGACAAATAATGCAAGCATCAAGAAAAATGGTCAAACCACAGAGAGTCAGTTCACTCATACGGAAAAAGGAACTTTCAATTATGCCCATCAAGGTGATGCTGCTGACTGGAAAGAAGCCACTTCCAATGTCACTGCGGATGGGGTAGCAAATGTAGCCAAAGACTCCGAAGGCAATAACAATACCTTTACCCAGACCTCTACAGATACGAAAAATACATTGACGGATAAGGATGGGAATACCTCTAGTACTCGCCAAGATGGAAAAGGTATTTATGGTTATGCGAAAGACAAAGATGGCAACAAGAGCTATACCAAGCAGGAAGGTGGCCGTATCGCAGAATCTGTAATTGGAGAGGACGGTAAGGAAACGAAGTCTGAAATGACCTCTACCGATATTACCAATACGGCGAAAGATGGTACCATCACCAATGATGCAAAAGATATTGTGAATAAGGCTAGTGGTGATATGACCAATACGGTCGGTGGTAATCTGAAGAATAAAGTCACTGGCGATATCGAAAACTCGGCAACCAATATTACTAACAAGACTACTGGAGACATGACAAATACCATTGGTGGGAAGTTGACTACTACAGTAACCGGTGCTACCGAAGAAAATTACAATGGTGGATTAACAACCAATGTGACTGGAGAAGAAAATCATACTGTCACTGGAAACCAGAATAACAAAGTGACTGGAAAGCAGACAAACACTATTGATGGCGGTCAGGAAAATAATATTTCTGGCGGACAGATTAACAATATCACTGGCGATCAGACGACTACCATTACGGGGAACAAGAAAGAGACTGTAACGGAAAATGTGACGGAAGATTACCAGAAAGATCTCACTACCACGGTAGGTGGCAATGAAATCCATGATGTGAAGGGCACTAAGACGGAAACCGTAGAAGGTAAAGTCACTGAAAACTTCAAAAATGGACAGGAAACCAATGTTACTGGTGACCAGACTACCAATGTGAGTGGTACCCAGACCACCAATGCCACCGATATCAGCCGCAATGCTTCTAGTGGCATGATTGACACGGTAGATAATGCGTATGGTACCAACAAGGAAACTAAAGTGGCAGGAAAGACTACCACCGAAGTCAGCATCAAAGGGACTGGAGAAAAGGCTGAATATATCCGTGGTGCTACAGAATCGAGAGATTATATTATCAAAGGAACTCTGTCGAATTCTGAAACCAAAACAGCGGAATCTACTTCTACGGCCATTACCGATGGAACAAATACTTCTGCAACTATCCAGGATAAGACACAGATTTCTGGCTCGGTAACCAATGGAACCAGTAGCGCTGTATCCAATGTGAAGGCAGACTCCATCGATACGGCAGTAAAAGAAGGTACAAATACATCCCTTATCAGCCAGAAGAAAGACAGCATCACTTCTGCGGTAGGAAATGGCACGACTTCTACTGTCATTCAGCAGGGGGATAAGGATATCACAATCGCTTCCAATGGTGGCACGGTAGGCATCGCAGGCAAAGATATCATTAACAATGCTACCGACGAAATCACTAATACGGCGGGGACTAAGATTACCGATCAGGTTGGAAATAATACTCGTGTGACTGATACTACTTCTATCACTGATACAGTTGATAATGGTACTACCAAAACGGAAACCAAGCAGGATGCCAAAGATATTACCAATACGGCGACAGATGGAACTATCAAGAATGATGCAAAAGATATTGAGAATAACGCATCGAATTCTATGACTGAAACCGTAGGTGGTACCAATGTAACAAAGAAGACCGCGAAATCTACGAAGTCTACTATTGAAAATAGTGATGTAACCACAGCGATTGAACAGACTGATGAGCAAATCCAGACTTCTGTCATTAAGAAAGATGGTAGCGCTTCCAATGTATCTACTGATTATGCCAATGCATCGGCTAATCAGGTTACAGAGGATGGGCAGACCTCTACTGTTATCAATAACAAAAATGGGCTCTTGATTCAGAATAGTGATAACCAGACCAGCTTTACTACAGAAGATCACACATCTACTGGAGCTGCACAGGGTTGGACCAACATTAAAGGCAATGAAATTTCTACCGGTAAAGTAGAAGCCAACTATGTAAAAATGGACTATGCCGATGTGATGAAAGACCTGGGGGTACGTGGCAATGCCAATATCGCAGGCAAAACCACAACTGGCGAGCTGGAAGTCACAGGCAAATCGACATTAAAAGGCGATGTGACCATGGAAGGCAATGCGACGGTGAAAAAGAATCTTACCGTAGAAGGCACAACCACTACGAAAGATCTGAAGGTCACCGACACACTGGATGTTACTGGAAAATCCAATTTCCATGATGATGTGACTATGGATAAGAACCTTACGGTAGGCGGAAATGTAGATGCTGGCTCCTTCACTGTCAAAGGTACAGACATCAAGATCGACCAGAATGGTATCGATGCCGGAAACCTGCCCATTACCAATGTGGGTGATGGCAGCATCGCCCCAGGCAGCAAGGATGCGGTGAATGGCGGTCAGCTCTATGATGTGAAGACCGACTTGGAAGGCAAGGTCAATAAGGTGGGGGCCAACGCAGCGGCTATGGCGAACTTGCACCCCATGGAATTTGATCCAGACTCCAAGTGGAATATCGCAGCCGCTATGGGTAACTATGGCAGCGAAACCGCCACTGCTATGGGTCTCTTCTACCGGCCCAACGAAGATGTGATGGTGAACCTGTCCACCGCCTTCGGCACCGGTGAAAATATGGTAGGCGGCGGCGTGTCCGTCCGTCTCGGTCAGGGCGGCAACAAGCTCACCCGCAAGGAAAACAACGAGCTGAAAGCCCAGGTCAATGATCTCACCGCCCGCATGGATGCCCTCCTCTCCGTACTGAATCCGAATATGTCCAAAGATTTCCCTGACGTACCAGAAAACCACTGGGCTTACGAAGCTGTTTCCCGCCTGGCAGGCAACGACATCGTACAGGGCTACCCGGATGGCGAATTCCACGGCGAACGGACCATGACCCGCTATGAAATGGCAGAAATCATCTACAAAGCCCTCTCCCGCGGCGCAGAAGCCGAAAGAGAACTGGTAGAAGAATTCAAACCAGAACTTCAGGCCATGGCAGCCTCCAACAAAGCCAGTGCCGAAGCACCGACCACCAATGAATAGTCGTCGGTAGGAAATCCGCAATGAGTCATGCCTAGTGGCAGAGCGGCGCACAAGCACCGCTACATAGAAACCAGCCAGAGGTACTGACGGCTACGCCCTTCCATCCCAGGCTGCCGCCCCCTCCAGCCGGAACCCTGCAGGCGAAATGGGATTGAAGATATATAAAAAGAACTGCACCCGCTATGCGGATGCAGTTCTTTTTTGACTAATGCGGAATGAAAAGCAATGCGTAATGAAAATCAATGCGGAATGCGTAATGAGTAATGCGTAATGAAGGTGCGGCGCACAAATTATAAAGCGCCGCGTTTTCTTCTTTTGGTGACTAGTAGCTAGTAGCCAGGGGTGGACAGAAAACTTTAGTGGGACAATTCGTTATTGTTCTATCCCGAACCTTTGAACCCATGAACCATGAACCTTTTATAACATTGTTTTGCGGGAAACTTAACGCCAGCGGCTTGTACCTTACCTCCCCATCGGGTAATGCTGTTAAGTTAAGGATTTGCGTTGATAGACATGATTCCGCTAGTGGGGACAGGTTGCTCAAGTTTCTAAGGGTTCTCAGGTTGCTCAGGTTCTCCGAATGAGCCAATAGACGCTAGCGTTATTGGCTCATTCGAGAAACGTGAGAAACCTCAGTATCCTGAGAAACCTGAGTAACCTTTGCATCAGTAGAAATCATCGCATATTTCGCTTAACTTGATAGCATTGCCCCATCAGGGTAATGCTGTTAAGTTAAGGGTTTTGGAGTAAGCATACATCTATATGGTGTGTGCTTTTTTCTTGTCCTTGTTTCCCACTGGTTTACAAAAAAATAGA
>CAKQBK010000071.1 GCA_934216155.1 uncultured Dialister sp. | reverse complement strand
CTCAGGTTACAAACATCCTGAGAAACCTAAGCAACCTAAGAAACCTGAGAAACCTCATACCAAGTGAAACAGGCGGAAGACGTAGGAATGACACCAGTCGATATCAGAAGCTGCGTGGTGCCGCATTCACCTTGGCCTCATCTTAAGCATGACACGTAAGTACCACTCTTCCGGTGCAACAGGGCGTAACAAGTTGGCAGTTTGCTGTTGGCAGTAGGCAGTATCCACAAAGGGTATTATTCTACTGATTTCGATGGATGTCTTACAGCAAGATACCACAATCATCAAGGTTAAAAAGGTTATAAAAGGGGTATGTGAAACCGCTGAAGTCACATAACCCCATATAACCTAATATAACCTTGATGGTGGCGATAGGTTGCTTGTAGCCTCTTATGATTTCTGTAGAATAATAACCTTTCCCAAATTCCATTACCATGGTAATGATTGATATTTTCTTCCCCGTTTCCCCCTCTACTTTCCATGGAAGGTAGAATTGGCCGAGAGGCAACTGCATAGGAAATGAAAAAGCACATCTTCTTTTACAAGAGGGTGTGCTTTTTGTGCTTTTTAAAAGGCAGTGAGTAGTGAGGAGTGCGTAGTGAGGAGTGGTGGTGGCGGCGCACAAAATTTGGAAGCGCCGCATTATGATAGCTTGGTGACTGGAAGAGATTAGGAAATAGTGAGGAGTGAGGAATTAGGAGTGAGGAGTGGTGGAAGGGGCGCATCAAATCATAAGGCGCCCCAATACCCCTTTTTTATTTTGGTTTCACATGAAACATTTTTGCAAAAGTTTTTACTCAAACTTCCTATCTTACATACAGATGATAGGTCCGTAGGACAGTGCTCTCTACGGTAATGTCATTAAATTAAGAGGATGATATAAATGACGCCACTTTTTATACTTTTTCTTAACTTCATAGCATTACTATAAAAAGGGGTATTGGGGCCCTATATGAATTGTGGGCCCCTTCCTTCACTCCTCACTCCTAACGGTTTTTTATAGTTCATCAGTACAATAGATGCCATGACGAGGACGATGCCCAGGATGTGGATGGGGCCTAGGTTTTCGTGGAAGAAGGGGATTATGAGTGGGGACACCGCTGGCGTCTTTAGGCACACTTGAGAACCCTGAGAACCCTGAGAACCCTGAGAACCCTGAGAACCCTGAGCAACCTGAGCTGCCTGTGAATCCTAAAACCCTTTCATTTATTATAGAATACCATTGAAAAAATATGATATAATATGAAGTCGTGTGAGTGTGTTATTAGCGATTCACAAATTATATAACTTTATTTCCAAAGTGTCCACATAAAGGAGGAAGACAGATTGGAAACGAAACGTGATTTTATCTGGAAGATGGGCGGCCAGCAGGGGCAGGGTGTTGAATCCTGTGGCGAAATCCTGGGTAAGGTACTGGCACAGGAAGGGTATTCCCTTTTCAGTCAGCGTCTGTTTGCTTCTCGTATCAAAGGTGGTCATACCACCATCGCGCTGCGTATCGCAACGAAGGAAATTTCTACCATTGGTGAACATGTAGATTGCCTGGTAGCTCTTGATCAGGAAACCATTGATATCCATGGCAAGGAAGTATTAGAAGGGGGCGTCATCATTGCCGATGATGCTTTCCATCCGAAGTTTGATACCCATACAGGTCGCATGTTCCTGGCTCTGCCGATTACAGAATTGGCAAAGAAATATGGCAGCATGCAGATGAAAAATATCGCCGCTCTGGGCATGAGTGCCGGCGTTCTGGGATTCCCGGAAGAACCGTTCTATGGTTTCATCGCTGACCGCTTCTCCAAGAAGGGCGAAGAAATTATTTCCAAGAACAAGGCCATTTTCAAGGAAGGTTATGATACAGCCATCGCTTCCATGCAGGGCGTAGAACTGGGCAAACTGGCTACCCCGCCGAAGAAGGACCAGCTGTACCTGTTGGGCAACGAAGCAGCCGCTCTGGGGGCTATTTCCGCAGGTTCCCGTTTCATGGCTTCTTACCCGATCACTCCAGCTACAGAAATCATGGAATACATGATTAAAGTGATTCACAAAATCAACGGCACTGTGGTACAGACTGAAGATGAATTGTCTTCTTGCATGATGGCTATGGGCGCTGGCTATGCGGGCGTTCGTTCTTTCACTGCTACATCCGGCCCAGGGCTGTCTCTGATGGCAGAATCTATTTCCATGGCTTGCACCGCTGAAATTCCAGTGGTCATCATCGATGTGATGCGTGCTGGCCCATCCACCGGTATGGCAACCAAGGTGGAACAGAGTGATATCCGCTATGCCATCGGTTCCGGCCATGGCGATGCAGAAAAGATCGTCCTCGCTGCAGCTTCTATCGAAGATTGCTACTATATTGTCCAGGAAGCATTCAACCTGGCAGAAGAATTCCAGACTCCGGTTATCGTCCTGTCTGACCTGCAGTTCGGCATGTGCAAACAGTCCGTACCGGCTTTCGATATGAATCGCGTAGGTATCAAGAGAGGCAAGCTCCTCACCGAAGGTCTGCCGGAATTGGATACCAAGAAGAAGGAATATTTCCATCGTTTCGAAGACACAGAAGATGGTATTTCTCCAAGAACCATTCCAGGCGTGAAGAATGGTATGTTCCTTTCCACCGGTCTGGAACACAACGTATTCGGCAAACCGGCGGAAGGCGTTGGCGACCGTGTGATGGAAATGGAAAAGCGTCATAGAAAATTCGCTGGCGTAGAAAAAGCCATCCAGCCGTTCTATGTGACCCATGAAGACACCGATTGCGACTTGCTCCTGGTAGGCGTGACCTCTACCGGCGGTGCTATCGATGAAGCATGCGAAGTTCTCGAAGCAGAAGGCAAGAAAGTTAACCACCTGCAGCTCCGCCTGCTGTCTCCATTCCCGACAGAATCCCTCCGTCCATACATCGAAGGAGCGAAGAAGGTTCTCATTGTAGAAGAAGATTTGACTGCTCAGCTCCGTGAACTCTTTGCGATTCACTTCAGCTGCCACGACAAACTGCTGTCCTGCCTGCAGTATGACGGCACCCCATTCACTGCTTCTACTATCGTGAACAAAGCCAAGGAGGTATTCTAAGATGGCATCACCACGCGACTATAAAAATACTATTGTACCGAACTGGTGCCCTGGGTGCGGCGACTACGGCATTCAGAACGCCATCAGTGCGGTTTGTGCTAAAAAAGGTTGGCCCAACGAAAGCATCACTTTGATTTCTGGTATCGGCTGCTCTTCCCGTATCGGTGGCTACCAGTACTGCTACGGGGCCCATACCACCCACGGCAGAGCCCTTCCATTTGCTCAGGGTATCAAATGTGCCAACAAAGACACCCATATGATCGTATGCTCCGGCGACGGTGACTCCTATGCCATCGGTCTCGGCCATGCTATGCATGCTATGAAGAGAAATATGGATATCACTTACCTGGTATTCGATAACCAGGTTTATGGTCTCACCAAGGGCCAGACTTCCCCGGCTTCCTCCAAAGGCTTTGTCACCAAGACAACCCCCGATGGAAACCCCATGACTCCCCTTGATGCTCCGTCCATGGCTATCGCTGCCGGTGCTACTTTCGTAGCCCAGGCATATGCTATCGATGGCAAGAACCTGGTGGATATCATCGAAAAGGCAGTGGATCACAAAGGATTCTCTTATGTGAATATTTTCACCCCTTGCGTGACCTTCAACCATTTCAATACCGTCCAGTGGTACAATGAACACCTGAAGAAAATTTCCGATGTTCGTGAAACATACGACCCATCCAGCAAAGCAGCCGCTTTCCACCTGCTGGCAGAAACCGACAGCCTGGTAACCGGCGTCATTTATGAAGAAAAAGGCGTTCTGCCTTTCGGCGACATCGTACCGTCCAAAGACATCTGCCTCACAGATCACGTAGAAAAACCGTCTCAGGCACTTTTCGACGACCTGTGCAAGGAATTCAGATAATTCGTCATGATATCCTATGAGATATCATGGCTGTAGAAAGCGGTGCTGTAATGAGTAATTAGAAATGAGTAATGAGTAATTGTGGTGGCGGCGCACAATTCATAAGGCGCCGCAAAGAATTTTATTTTATAATAATAGGGTGCTATAAAATGATGTGCGCCCTTCCACCATTACTCATTGCTCTTTACTCATTATTCATTGTTTTACAAGGAGCAGAAAATTATGTCATCTGATCGCATGATGGAATATTACTACTCCATGGGACAAGATTGCCTCCATGTCGGAAATCTGGATGATGCAGTAACCTATTTTCGGAAAGCGGCCAATATGGGCGCCTACGAAGCGGCTTATGAAATCTGCGTCATCGGACACCGGATGGAAATCGGCGATGGGGTTCCAAAAGATGAGGAGAAAGCAGAAAACTGCTACAAAATTGGCGTCGAATATGATATCGAAAACGCCAGCTTATACTTAGGGAAATTGTACCTTCGTGGCATCAACGGGGGAAAGCCCAATCCCCGGAAAGCCAGAAGAGCCTTGGAGCATGCTTCCGATTTAGGGAATACAGAAGCGGCTGCTCTATTGGGACAAGCCTATGACGAAGGCCGTCTGGGCAAAGTCAATCGCGAAAAAGCCTTCCAGTACTACCTCTTGGCAGCAGAACGAGGCGACAGCAGCTCCATGCTGATGATCGGTCTGTTCTATGCCCAGGGAAGCAACGTGACCAAAGACTTGACCGCCGCAGAAATGTGGATTCGCAAAGGAAGAGAACTGGGCGATCCCGATGGGGACGCCACCCTGCGGGTATTTCTGTCCGTGGCCTGCCGCGAATACGCTGTTGGCAAGGCAGGGAGAGTGGATGGAAATAAAGCCATCCAAATGGCAGAAGAAGCAGAAACCTTGGGCGATAAAGAAGTGTTCTTCAAACTGGGCCAAGCCTTCAGCCATGGAAGCAACCAGAAAGACCATCAGGAACAAGCCTTCCTGTGCTATAAAAGAGCAGCAGGAAATGGGATTCCCGCCGCCTACGCCGCATTGGGCCTCTGCTACGAAGCCGGCCTTGGGGTAGAAGAAGACATCGAAAAAGCAGTGGCTCTGTATAAAAAAGCCGCCGATGCCAACGATCCCTTCGGTATGGCCCACTACGGTTACGCTCTGGCCAATGGCGAAGGCTGTAAGAAAGACGAAAAAGCCGCCATGTCCTGGCTCATCAAAGCGGCCATGCAAGGCGACCGCGGCGCGATACTCACACTGAAAGAGGATTATGACTATGAAGTGTGAGGCGGCGAAGCCGCCTGTGACAGGTGTCGTTTATATAGTCTAGTAAAAGGTTATTATTTCGATGCTTTCATTGGTGTTATCTGGTAGGAAATGGATCGGTAAAAGGTTATTATCCTGCTGATATGGATAGTGTAACAAAATAGAAATACCGCTACTACCAAGGGTAAAAATGGTTATTTTCATAACCTTTTATAACCTTGATGGTAGCGGTATTTTTGCTTGGTTGAAAAAATGAAATCAGTAGAATAATAACCCTTTGACTATCCGTAATTTGCCAAGTGACTTTAATGAAAGCAGCAGTATGCCAAATGACACTAGTCCCCATCATTACTACAGTTCTTCTTTCTCTACATACGCCTTATCTTTCCCCGCTTTCCGACAATCCTTACAGAAGCCGTAGATTTCCAGACGAGGCGTGGTGGCAGCGAAGCCGTATTGGGATTCCAGTTTTTCCTCATAGCCTGGTTCCAAATTGATATCGATGGGGAAAATGCGGTGGCAGCACAGGCAGACCGCATGGTGGGTCGGTGTGTCGTGGGTGTATTCATAACGGGTGAGCCCATCGGTCATGGTGGTGGAGCGGACTAGAAGGCCGTTTACTGCCAATGTTTCACAATTGCGATACACCGTAGACAAACTGAGTTGGGTGTCTTTTTTCTTTACCGACTCATACACTTCTCCGGCGGTCATGGGAAGACTCTTTTGCAGGACCTTCAAAATCATGACACGGGCTTTGGTTCGTTTCAAATGTTTCTGAATGAGCATTTCATCAAAATTTTTCATGGAGGTCTCCTTTGAGGTACGTTGTTTAGAATACGAGAAATATGCGATGATTTCTTCTGAGAGAAAGGTTTCTCAGGTTACTTAAGTTTCTTAGGCTTCTCAGGTTCCTCGAACGAGAAGAGGATACTGTTTCATAAAATAGTATGCTAACTAAATTATATAGATTTCTATGGAAATTGCAAGAAGATTTTGGTGGCTGGGGACTAGTGACTGGTGACTAGGGATTAGGAACCGAATGTGCTGCTATCCGTAGCATCTTATCGCCCCCCGCCGGGTAATGCTGTTAAGTTAAGGATTTGCGCCAGTAAGCAAGATTTGGTTTGTGATTATAGGTTACTCAGGTTTCTCAAGTTGCTAAGGCTGCTCAGGTTCTTCGAATGCGCTGATAGACGCTAGCGTTATCATCTCATTTGGGGAACCTGAGAAACTTGAGAGTCCTGAGCAACCTGAGAAACTTTGTCACAAAAGAAATCATCGCATATTCCGCTTAACTTAACAGCGTTGGGGACAGGGGGGATAGATCGCACTAGCGATATAAATGAAAGGTGACACATAGCGATGTTGGCGTCTGGAATTAACGGTATCCCGCTAGCAAGGACGCCGAGAAGGATAAGTGATACGGTTAGAGAATCCGCTAGTGCGGGCTATCCCCTGGGACGTATCGCTCCGCTCACGTCCTTTCCCCTTCCAAAGGAAGGGGATTTTTGGTAAATGTTACCGCTAGCGTCTATAGGCGCATTCGGGGAACCTGAGTAACCTAAGTAACCTGAGCAACCTGTCCCACCTATTGATAGCTATCTATCTGTATCGACACTATTGAATGTCTAGATACAAGGTGCTATAATGTACACAACAGCTCAAAAAAAGAAGAAAGTGACTATCGAACAATATGAAAGGTTGTATTTCTTTGGCTGTTTTGATGTGAAATGTGTACCATTACTAGAAAAGGTAGCTAGTGACTGGTGACTTGTGACTGGAAAATGCGATTCTAGTCACGAGTCACCAGTCACCTATAGCATTCATTTTCATATATAGTGATGCACTGACGGTACACGGATCTATACGAAATGCCTTTTAGCTGTAATGATTATTTTTAGTAGAAGCATCGCACAATCGTACACATTCTACTAATTTCTTAATACATAGAGATGGTTTTCTCTGTTGTTCATTTGGAACCAAAAAAGTTAGAAGTTAGAAGTTAGAAATGAAGGTGGCGGCGCATAAAATTTGGAAGTGCCGCAAAAATATAAAGGTATGAAACTACGGAAATCGCATAACCTTTTATAACCCTTTATAACCTTTAGTGCAGCGGTATATAGATATGTTTAGTTGTGAAAGCTGCAGAATAATAACCTTTATAAGAGGGGTATTGGAGCCCTATATGAATTGTGGGTCCCTAAGTAAGTTTACACCGCTGTCTCGGCTCCCCTGTCGGGGGAGCTGCCGAAGGCTGAGGGGGCACCTCTAGCGGTATAAAACTCCAGTGGTACGACAAGCCGTTATGGGACTAACACCACTCCTCACTCCTCATTCCTAACTATTTCAGAGCGTTATACCTCCCAAATGACATCAGAAGGAACATCTCATCTACGAAAGGAGTTTTTCCTATGACAAACGCAAATATTCAGAAACAGTATGGTCTTTTCATCAATGGTGAATTTGTTCCGGCAGGGGACGGCGCTACCTTTGCGGCTCACAACCCGGCCAATGGGGAGGAATTGGCTCTCTTTGCAGAAGCCACCAAGGAAGATGTAGACAAAGCAGCCAAAGCGGCTCGTGCGGCTCTCCCGGCTTGGTCCAAGACGTCTCCCATCGAAAGACAGAATATTCTCCTCAAAATCGCTGATATCATCGATGCCAATGCGGACCACCTGGCTCTGGTAGAAACACTGGACAACGGCAAACCGATCCGTGAAACCAAAGCCGCAGACGTACCGCTGGGAAGCGACCATTTCCGTTATTTCGCTGGCTGTCTCCGCGCGTGGGAAGGCAGTGCGACCATGATTGATGACAACACCATGTCCCTCATTCTTCATGAACCGGTAGGCGTTGTTGGTCAGGTCATTCCGTGGAATTTCCCGTTCACCATGGCTTGCTGGAAACTGGCTCCGGCTCTGGCTGCAGGAAATACCATCGTTATGAAACCGTCTTCTCATACATCTCTGTCCCTGATGGAACTGGTTCGTCTCATCCAGGACGTACTGCCGAAGGGCGTTCTCAATATCATCACCGGTAAAGGTTCTAAATCCGGTCAGTGGCTGCTGGACCATCCGGACCTGGACAAACTGGCATTCACCGGTTCCACCGAAGTGGGCCACGGCGTATACCAGGCTGCTTGCGACAAATTGATTCCCTGTACCCTGGAACTGGGCGGCAAATCGGCTAACATCGTATTTGACGATTGCGACCTCCTCCAGGCTGTGGATGGCGCTTGCAAAGGCATCCTGTTCAACCAGGGTCAGGTTTGCTGCGCTGGTTCCCGCCTGTTCGTACAGGAAGGCATTTTCGATGAATTTATTTCCCATCTGAAAGCCACCTTCGAAGCAGTCAAGATCGGCGACCCCACCGACCCGACCACCCAGCTGGGCGCTCAGATTTACAAATCCCAGCAGGATAAAGTACTGAACTACGTCAAGATTGGCGTAGAAGAAGGGGCCAAACTCATCACTGGCGGCGAAAGATACACCGAAAATGGCTGCGATAAAGGCTATTTCATGAAACCAACCATTCTGGTCACCGAAAACCCGAACTGCCGCGTTTGCCAGGAAGAAATCTTTGGACCAGTGGTAGTCGTTCAGAAATTCAAGACCGCTGACGAAGTCATCGCTCTGGCCAACGACAGCGTATACGGCTTAGGCGGCGCTGTATTTACAAAGAACATCAATACAGCTATGAAAGTAGCCCGCAGCGTTCGCACCGGCCGTATGTGGGTCAACACCTACAATGACCTCCCAGCAGGCGCACCGTTCGGCGGCTACAAACAGTCCGGCATTGGCCGCGAAACCCATAAAGTCATCCTGGACCACTACAGCCAGATGAAGAACATTTTCATTAACCTCAAAGAAGGGGTTAGCGGAATGTATGATATTAAATAATGGGTTTACGCATGGTGTAACATGGTAGAAATACCGCCTGGCAAAAGGTTATTATCTTGCCATGGACGATGTTTTAACAAACTGAAAATACCGCTATCATCAGGTTATAAAGGGTTATTATAGGGTTATGTGAATTACGCTGACTCTTATAACCTTTTATAACCTTATTGATAGCGGTATTTTGTTTTGTAAAAAATAGGAACAAGGCAAAATCATAACCCTTTATAACCTTGGTAAAAGCAGTTTGTTTGTTTGTTTTGTTAGCTTATCTGACATGGCAAAATGATAACCTTTAGACAGGCGGTTTCTTTGATTTGTTAATTAATGTTCATGGCAGAATAATACCCTTTTTTGTGTTATACTAAATACATCGATTTTTAGAAATATGAAAAAGGAGAGTAAATATGAAATTCACGTTTAACCACAACAATTTCAACGTACTTGATTTAGAGAAAAGTATTGCTTTCTATGAAGAAGCCTTAGGACTGAAAGTGGTCCGTAAGTTTGAGGCTCCGGACGGCTCCTTTATCCTGGCTTACTTGGGAGATGGCGTGACGCCACATCAGCTGGAATTGACCTGGCTCAAGGATAGAAAAGAACCGTACAACCTGGGAGAAAATGAATTCCACCTGGCCTTTGCGGTGGAAGATATGAAAGCCGCCCATGACAAGCATGAAAAAATGGGTTGCATTTGCTATGAAAATCCGGCCATGGGCATCTATTTCATTGTAGATCCCGACGGATACTGGCTTGAAATCATTCCAGGAGGCAAATAATGGATCCGATTTTTACCCGAACCGCCCGCATCATCGATGAAAAAGGGGTCAATGCATTGGCCAATAAGACTGTGGTGGTCTTTGGTATCGGTGGCGTCGGTTCCTATGCGGCGGAAGCCCTGGTGAGAGCCGGCGTGGGCCATTTGATTTTTATCGACAAAGACGAAGTGGACATCACGAACTTGAACCGCCAACTGGTGGCAGACTTGACCACCATTGGCAAAAATAAAGCGGAAGTCATGGTCGAACGGGCTCATCGCGTAAACCCCCATTGTGACGCCAAAGCATTGCCTGTTTTCTACAAACCGGGCGATGAAGAATTCATCCAGAATCTTCACGCGGACTACATCATCGACGCCATTGACGATGTACCGGCGAAAATTTCTATTGCGGAAATCTGCTGGAAATTGAAAATTCCGGAAATTTCCTCCATGGGCACCGGCAACCGCCTTCGTCCGGAAATGTTGCAGATCGCTGATATCAATAAAACTTCCGTGTGCCACCTGGCTAGAAAAATGAGAAAAGAACTGAAAGACCGGCGGGTGCGTCACCTCACTGTGGTCTATTCCAAAGAACTGCCCCACAAGCCCATCGGCGAAGGCCACGCACCGGGCTCTATCTCCTTCGTGCCACCCGTCTCCGGCATGATGATGGCCGGCTACGTGGTACGGGCCTTGTTGAAAGACGAAGGCATTAATTAAGACAGTGAGAAGTTAGAAGTGAGAAGTTAGAAATGGTGGAAGGGGCGCACAACTTATAAAGCGCCCCAATACCTCTTTTATAAAAAATGAATAGAGCCATGTTTCATGGAAAATAAAGTGGTAAAGGGTATGATTCAGCTGCTTACTATTTCTGACATGGAGTGATAAAGGCAAGTGACAGGGGTAAAAAGGTTATAAAAGGTTATGTGAAAACGATATTCCCATACCCTTTTATAACCCTTGTAACCTTGTCACTGGCGATAGCAGGAAATGTTTTATCAAAGAAAGCAGCAGAATAATAACCTTATATGTATTAATGCGGCGCTTCCAAGTTTTATGCGCCGCCACCACCACTCCTCACTCCTAACTCCTCACTCCTAACTCCTCACTCCTAACTCCTCACTCCTAACTCCTCACTCCTAACTCCTCACTTCTAACTTCTAACTCACCTTGTGTTTTGTTCCATATAGTATAAGAGGGAAATAATGAGTATTGAGATCCGTCATCCTGAATGGCTGACTGTAGAGGCAAATGGACAGCCGGTCCTGGGATTCAACCAGGAATGGTATCTGGAAGATAGACAAAAAATGGCCGGTTGTGGTCCCACCGTGGGAGCCACCATGGTGGCCTACCTAGAAAGAAAGCAGTGGGGCGTAGCGGTGAAAACCGAAAGCGATGCCCTGCCCATCATGCTAGACCTCTGGAAATACGCCACGCCCAGGATGCACGGACTCTATAAAACCCGTTGGCTCAAAGAAGGTCTCGAAGCCTACATGAAAGAAAAAGGCCTTCGCGGCCAGGTGGAAGCCCTACCGGTTCCCTCCATTCGCTTCCTGGCACCGAAACTGTCCAAAGTGGAAACCTTTATTTCCGAAGGCCTGGCCGCAGACTGTCCCATCGGCTTCTTAAATCTCCACAGCGGCGACGAACCCATTCCCTATCACTGGCACTGGATGCCTATCGTGAAACTAGAAACCACCGAAGAAGGCACCTTTTGCACACTTTGGGACGAAGGCAAAGCCCATACCTTCAACTTAGGAAACTGGCTGAAAAAGACCAAATTTGGTGGTGGGTTCGTAAGAGTTAGGAATGAGTGACTGGGAAGGGATTAGTAGCTAGGCCCTAGGGATTAGGAAATATAGGATGAAAGCGGTTGCTGCACTAGCGTGTGGCCCCTTGGAGAAGGGGCGGCGAAGCCGGGGATAGAGTGGCCCAAAGGGACACAATTAGCACTAGCGAAAAGCGATTTATTGTTTCTGTAATAGTGCAATGGCTTTTATGCCGCTAGTAGCGTCTATCCCCCCTTGTATTCCCCCTTCTCCAAGGTAATGTCATTAAGTTAAGCGAAATATGCGATGATTTCTGTTGATACAAAGGTTACTCAGGTTTCTCAGGCTACTTAGGTTTCTCACGTTTCTCGAATGAGCTAATGACGCTAGCGTCTACCGGCACATTCGGAGAACCTGAGCAGCCTGAGAAACCTTAGCAACTTTGGAGCCTGTCACCACTAGCGGAGTCATGTCTACTAACGCAAATCCTTAACTTAACAGCATTACTTCTCCAAGGGGGGACGAGACTTGCCGCTAATCCAATATCTATTTTCAAAAAAATGCGGTGCTTCCAATTTTGTGCGCCGCCACCACCACTCCTCACTCCTCATTCCTAACTCCTCACTTATATAGAGGATTGATATACCAATTGTCACTGTTCATTTTTTGCTTTGATACAAAAGGAGGATTACTATGAAAAAGATTTTTGCACTGGCACTGGCAGCTACCTTAGCCGCTCCGGCATTGGTGATGGGCGCAGCGAAACCTGTCACTTCTGACAAAATGCTGAACAACTACGATCGCTATGCGGTGGTGTACTCCAGCGACGAAGAAAGGGTCTACGTAGACACCGAAACCCTGGAAAGAGACCCGGTCAACGCAGGAGAACTTCCAATTATCCGCGCCACCCTCTATGCAGAAATTTACAAAGACCCTCTGACCTATCCGGACTTTGGAAACAATCGCATGGTAGAATGTATCCAGCAGTACGACACTGCCGTAGGCGCTGACCAGTACGGACAGAAAATCAAGTACCGCATCCTGAACAAACTGCAGGCCACCTACACCCCAGACGGCAAACCCACCACCCCTTACATGGGCAAAAACGATGATCCCGTAGACGAAGCAGATGACATCTACGTGGCATTGTATCGGCTGTCGAAGAATTATTAATTCTGTCATTTTCTCATATCTAACAATAAGGGGAAATGGCTAGCGAAAGGGTTATTATTTTACTGATTTTCTCTTTCCTACATATATAAGCTGCGGCTGCTTTCAAGGTTAAAAGGGTTATAAATGGTTACGACATAACCTTTTATAACCTTGGGACTGGTGGTATCTTTTACATGTTGGAATGTGGAGTTAGCAGGACCATAACCCTATAAATGCATTTACAAATAGGTTGTAGTGCTATATAATAGAGTCAAATACATAGTGGCTGCTCGTTAATTATTTAAGCTAAACTTCAATCGATTACTACTGTATTTTTCATGTATATTATACTATAA
>CAKQBK010000070.1 GCA_934216155.1 uncultured Dialister sp. | reverse complement strand
ACAAGTTGGCAGTTTGCTGTTGGCAGTAGGCAGTATCCACAAAGGGTATTATTCTACTGATTTCGATGGATGTCTTATCGCAAGATACCACCATCATACAGGTTAAAAAGGGTATACAAGGTTATGTACAACCGGCGGAGTCACATAACCCCATATAACCTTATATAACCTTGATGCTAGCGGTAGTATACCTATAGTCTCTGACCGATTCAGCAGAATAATAACCTTTTTCCAAATCTCATTACCATGGTAATGATTTATATTTTCTTCCCCATTTCCCCCTCTACTTTCCATGGAAGGTAGAATTGCCCTAACGGGAACTTTATAAGAAACAAAAAGCACATCTTCTTTTACAAGAGGGTGTGCTTTTTGTGCATTTAAGAGCAGTGAGGAGTGCGTAGTGAGGAGTTGTAGTGGCGGCGCGCAAATTATAAAGCGCCGCATTATGATAGCTTGGTGACTGGAAGAGATTAGGAAATAGTGAGGAGTGAGGAATGAGGAGTGAGGAGTGGTGGAAGGGGCGCATCAAATCATAAGGCGCCCCAATACCCCTTTTTTATTTTGGTTTCACATGAAACATTTTTGCAAAAGTTTTTACTCAAACTTCCTATCTTACATACAGATGATAGGTCCGTAGGACAGTGCTCTCTACGGTAATGTCATTAAATTAAGAGGATGATATAAATGACGCCACTTTTTATACTTTTTCTTAACTTCATAGCATTACTATAAAAAGGGGTATTGGGGCCCTATATGAATTGTGGGCCCCTTCCAACACTCCTCACTCCTCACTTCTAACTTCTCACTTCTAACTCTTAATTCTCTAATCCCTAGCTACTAGTCACTAGTCACCAGTCCCTAGTCACCAGTCACTCAAATCATAGTAATCTATAATTTCTATGAATAAATTCCCTTTTTCTACAAAATATGTATGAATGTAAACGGTTGTTTTAAACCTTACGGATTGAGAGATTTGTTGAATAATGTTAGAATAGGATTATGCTAAATCATTGCATACAAGGTATTGGAAGAGAAGGGATTAGGGACTAGGGATTAGTAGCTAGACCCTAGGGATTAGGGAAAGGTTCTCACGTTTCTCGAATGTGCCAATAAACGCTAGCGTTATCATCTCATTCGGGGAACCTGAGCAACCTGAGAATCCTGAGCAACCTGAGAAACTTTGGCGCAAAAGAAATCATCCCATATTTCGCTTACCGTAAGAATCCCATTCCATCTTTGTATGGTCAGGAGGTCGTTTTTCATGAAACCAGTGATTCATGTCGGAATCGATGTAGGCTCTACCACGGTGAAGGTAGTGGCTTTATCGCCCTATATGAAGCTTCTTTTCGGGCGATACCAGCGGCATATGTCGGATATCAGAAAGGCTACGATGTCGCTTTTGAAAGAGCTGGCGAAGGAGTTTTCTGGTTACCGTATCACTGCGTCCATTTCTGGTAGTGGTGGTATGGGGCTGGCGAAGCTCATGGGTCTTCCTTTCTGTCAGGAAATATTGGCGGAAACCAAGGCAGTGAAGACGTTCCATCCGGAGACTGATGTGATCATCGAATTGGGCGGCGAGGATGAGAAGATTACGTACCTTAGAAATGGGGTAGACCAGCGCATGAATGGTGCTTGTGCCGGTGGTACCGGGGCTTTTATCGATCGTATGGCGTCTCTTCTTTCCGTCGATGCGGCAGGCATGGGAAAATTGGCGGAAAAGGCGAAACAGGTATATCCCATTGCTTCTCGCTGCGGGGTATTTGCCAAGACCGATATCCAGGCACTTTTGAATGAAGGTACGTCTCATGAGGATATTGCTCTGTCGGTGTTCCAGTCAGTGGTGAATCAGACCATTTCTGGCTTGACTTGTGGGCGTCCGATTCATGGGAAGGTGGCGTTCCTTGGCGGTCCTTTGACGTTCCAGCCTATGCTGCGGAAGCGGTTCCAGGAGACTCTTCATATTGCCGATGAGGATATGATTGTTCCAGAACATGGGGAATTGTACGTAGCCATTGGGGCCGCTGTGTCGGCCATGCATGATAAGCCTATGGATTTGGATAATTGGCTGTCCAAGGTGGAGCAGGAGAAAGATGTGGATTTGGGCGTGTCTAAGACGCTGCCGCCGCTGTTTGAAAGTGAAGAGCAGTACCGGGCGTTCAAAGAACGGCACGGTAAGTTCCACGCACCCCGAGGAGATATTTCCAAAGCCCAGGGACCGGTGTGGTTGGGGATCGACGCCGGGTCTACCACCATCAAGGCGGTGCTTTTGGATAAGGACAATCGGATTCTGTACGAATATTACAACAGCAATAAGGGCACTCCTTTGGCAGGGGCCAGAAAGATTCTGTCCGATTTGTATGAAAAGTTGCCGCAAGGGGTCACCATTTGCGGCGCCGGTGTCACCGGGTACGGCGAGGAACTCATCAAGCGGGCCCTGGAAACCGATGTGGGCGAAGTGGAAACTATGGCTCATTATCGAGGGGCGAAACATTTCCTGCCTGACGTGACCACCATTTTGGATATTGGCGGACAGGATATGAAGTGCTGCCGTATCAAAGATGGGGCCGTAGATGATATCCTTTTGAATGAAGCCTGCTCGTCCGGGTGCGGTTCGTTCCTGGATACGTTTGCCCAGTCTTTGGGACTAGATATCAAGACCTTTGCCCACATGGCGCTGTCGGCGAAACATCCGGTTGATTTGGGGTCCCGCTGTACGGTATTCATGAATTCCCGTGTCCGGGAAGCCCAGAAGAATGGGGTCTCTGTGGCAGATATTTCTGCGGGCCTGTCCTATTCGGTCATTAAAAATGCACTGTATAAGGTGATTCGTCTTCGCAAAGCGTCGGATTTAGGAAATAAAGTGGTGGTGCAGGGCGGCACGTTCTACAACGATGCAGTGCTGCGGGCACTGGAAAAACTCCTGGGTTGCCAGGTGATTCGTCCCGATGTGGCAGGGCTTATGGGGGCTTATGGCATTGCGCTCATCACCAGAGACAAATGCCCGGAAGGCCATGTGTCCTCTTTGGTAACGCCGGAAAAATTGAAGGCCCTGTCTTACACCAATGAAATGAAACGTTGCCCCGGCTGCGGCAACCATTGTATGATCACCTTGACCCGGTTCAATGATGGTCGCGCCTTTGTGTCTGGCAATCGGTGCGAACGAGGGGCAGCGTTGATGCTGACTGGGAAGAGTGCACCTCACTCTACTTTGCCAAATATTTATCGCTGGAAATATGACCAGATTTGGCACCGCCGGCCCTTGTCGCCCAAGCAGGCGGTTCGCGGCACCGTTGGCATTCCGCGGGTGCTCAATATGTACGAAGATTTCCCCTATTGGCATGCGTTCTTTGGAAAATTGGGCTATCGGGTGGTGACATCCAGCGAGCAGCTCCGCGAAATTCCCACAGAAGCTATGGAGACCATTCCATCCTATTCGGAATGTTTCCCGGCCAAATTGGCCCACGCTCATGTGGCAGACCTGGCGAAACACCATCCGGATTTCATTTGGTATCCTTGTATCGATAAGGGTCCGGAAGAGGGCAGTACCAATAGTTACAACTGCCCTATGGTGGCGTCTTATCCGGAAAATATCGAAGCCAATATGGATGAAGTGCTGTCCAAGTACCATGTGACCTTGCTCCATCCGTTCCTGCCGCTCCATGCACCGAAAGCGCTCCATCGAGAACTGAAAAAAGTATTTCATGGCATGGGCATTTCTGGCTCTGACATCCAGTCTGCCATGTATGCCGGGCAGGCAGCGGAACGAGAGTACAAGAAATCTCTCTATACAGAGACGAAACGAATTCTGGAAGAAATCAAAGAAAAGCATCTTATCGGTATCGTCCTGGCTGGGCGACCTTACCATGTGGATCCGGCGGTGAATCACTCCATCCCTGACCTGATGAATCAGCTGGGCATGGCGGTGCTTTCCGAAGATGGGATTGCCATGGTGGGGGGAGAATTCCCCAGCCTTCGGGTCATGAACCAATGGACCTGGCACAGCCGTCTATATAAAGCGGCCGATTATGTGACCCGTCACAACCAGCTGGAACTGGTGGAACTCAATTCCTTCGGTTGCGGTCTCGATGCGGTGGTGACTGACCAGGTACAGGAAATCATGACGAAACGGAATCGGCTCTATACTTGCCTCAAGATTGACCAGAGTTTGAACCTGGGCGCAGTTCGTATTCGTCTCCGTTCCCTCAAAGCGGCCATTCAGGAACGAATCAATGAAGATACTAAGGGAGAACCGATTCTCTATCCGAAGGCTCAATTTACAGAAGACATGAAATCGGATTTCACCATTTTGGCACCGGAAATGTCACCGGTTCATTTCCCTTTGGTGGAAGCAGCGGCCCAGAGCGTAGGCTACCATGTGAAGGTATTACCGCCGATTCATGAAGACATCGACAAAGGGCTATCTTGCGTGAACAATGATGCGTGCTACCCGGCGATCATCACCATTGGTTCCCTGATGCGGGCGTTGGAATCCGGCCAATACGATTTAAATAAAGTGGCGGTCATGCTATCCCAAACCGGCGGCATGTGCCGTGCGTCCAACTACATCGGATTCTTGCACAAAGCGTTGGACGAAGCGGGATTGTCGCAGATTCCTGTGATTTCCCTCAATACCCATGGCTTTGAACCCCAGCCGGGATTCCATTTCACCTTGAAATTGGGGATTCGTCTCATTCAGGCCGTGGTGTATGGCGATGCGTTGCAGCAGTGCCTCTATCGCACCCGGCCTTACGAAAAAGTGCCGGGAAGCGCGGAATCACTTTATAAAACTTGGCAGAAGAAATGCAGAGAATCCATTCTTCGAGGCGACTCCATGCATACCTATCGAAAGAACATCGCCAATCTGGTGAAAGATTTCGATCGTTTGCCACTCGCTGATATGCCCCGCCGGCCCAGAATTGGCATTGTGGGAGAAATATATGTCAAATTCAGCCCCATTGCCAGCAATGACATCGTGCGGGCCATCGAAGCCAATGGGGGCGAAGCAGAAACCAGCGGTATGCTGGACTTCTTCCTCTACGGTTCTTTAGATAGCCACTTCCAAAGAACCCACATGGATGGTACTATGAAAGATGACCTGAAAGGCCTCTTCTCCCGGTATCTGTTGGAATGGTATCGGAAACCGCTGGAAAAGGCTTTGAAGAATTCCAAACGATTCCATGAAATCACCAGCATTGAAAAATTGGCCAAACGGGCCTCGCAGTACCTGTCTTTAGGAAATAGAGCCGGTGAAGGTTGGTTCCTCACGGCGGATATGATTGATCTCCTGTATCACGAATGTCGCGGCGTGGTGTGCCTGCAGCCCTTTGCGTGCCTGCCGAACCATATCACCGGCGAAGGCATGGTGCATAAACTGCACAACGCCTATCCGGAAGCAGTTTTCCTGGCCCTGGACTGCGACGCCAGCGCCAGTGAAGTGAACCAGGCCAACCGACTGAAACTGATGATGAATGCCCTTACAGAAAAACAGGACATTCCGGCGGAGACCTATTTCCCGGGAACCACACATGCGATTCATGTGAAACTGTAACTTGAGTGCGTAGTGAGTAGTGCGGAGTGCGTAGTGAAGGAAGGGGCACACAATTCATATAGTGCCCCTATACTCCTCTTTATATAATGGGGATGGTGCATATGAATGACTGAGCAACTATTATTTATAATAAAGGGGTATTGGGGCGCTTTATAAGTTGTGCGCCCCTTCCACCACTCCTCACTCCTAACTTCTCACTATTTCAGTCTAACGCAAACCAAAAGGAAGGAAAAATTATGAGCAGAAAACTAACCGGAAAAGGGGAAAAAGTACGGGAAAAAATGATTGAAACCACGGTGCATATCCTGCAGCAAGAAGGGTTCAAAAAAGCCACAGTGCGCACCATTGCCCAAAAGGCGGGGGTGAATATCGCTTCCGTCAGATATTACTTTGGCTCCAAAGAAGAACTGATCGGTGCCGCTTTGGAATACATGATGGGCAATTTGGAAAATATTGTGGCCTACCTGGACGATATGCGCCTGCCAGCCAAAGAACGACTGAAGAAATACATTATTTCTTACTTCCAGCTGGCCCGCCAGCACCCGGCCCTTTTCCGCTCTATTTCCAATCCATCCAGCGAAGATGCGAAGGATACCTATTTCATTTATCTCTCTCTGCTCCATAGCCAGTGTTGGGAAAAAGTCATCCGGAACGTAGCAGAAATCACCGGCTATACAGACGAAAAAGACCTGGAACTGAAAGCCATGCAACTCTTTTCTGCGGTCGAATTCCCGATCATTCTGGAAAGCAACAAAGCCAACTCCTTCATCGCCGGCTACACCGACGCAGAAACCCTCTCCCGCTACGTGGACCTCCTTTTGGATAATGTGGATGAGAAAAAAGAAAAGAACGAGTATCTGAAGGAAATATTGCAGGGAGCGAAATAAAGAAAGGTTTCTCAGGTTTCTCAGGTTGCTCAGGTTTCTCAAGGTTCTCAGGTTCCTCATATGTGCTGATGATGCCAGTGTCTATAGGCACATTCGGGAAACCTGAGCCGCCTGAGAAACCTGAGAGACTTGAGCAACCTGAGTTATTAAAAAGGAATAGATCCAATGACATACCAGTATTTACTATTCGACCTGGACGGTACCATTTCGGAATCGGCCCCAGGCATTATTCGATCTGTGCAGTACGGCCTGGCAGCGGTGGGCATTCATGAAACCGACATGGCGGTGCTTCGTACCTTTATCGGGCCGCCTTTGAATGTGCAAATGCGAAAGCTCTATCACATGAGCGACGAAGACATTCGCATGGCGGTGACCAAGTTCAGAGAACTTTATGAAACGGAAGGCATCTTTGAATGTGAACCTTACGACGGCATAGGGGACCTTTTGAAAGAAGCCAGAGAAAAAGGATACATCCTGGCGGTGGCTTCCAGCAAACCGGAACCTTTTGTGAAACGTATCATGGACCATTTCGGTTTCACATCCTATTTCCATGTCATCTGTGGCAGCGATGCCGCCGATGAGCTGAATAAAAAAGCCAGCCAAAATCAGAAAACAAGAATCATCCAGAAAGCCCTTGGCGAATTGGAAGATAAAGGATTTTCGAGAGAAGACTTCACCGGTCACACTCTCATGATCGGCGACACTGGCTATGACGTGGACGGCGCCAAAGATAACCACCTTCCCTGCGTAGGCGTCACCTTCGGCTACGGTAGCCGGGAAGAACTGGAAGAACGCGGTGCCACTCACGTGGTGGACACCGTAGCGGAACTGAGAGATTTGCTACTCAATGAGTGAGAAGTTAGAAGTGAGAAGTTAGAAATGGTGGTGGCGGCGCACAACTTATAAAGTGCCGCAGTATAATCGTTGGTGACTGGGGATGGGTTTATTGTCCGAGTTCAGAGTGGGTGATAAATTCGTTTTGAAAGTGTCATTGGTTTAAGGTTTAAATGAGAGAAATGGTAAGCGGCTATCGGATAATACTAATTTCTAGGGCCTAGGGAAACACTGATTTAATCATGGTTTGAAATTATTCTTGAATTTTTATACAAAGCGAGGAAAGGAAATCCGCGAATAGCGAGCTATTTAAGGATTTTCTTGACGATGCTTTGGATAAAAATTCATATAATTTCAAACTCTTTGATTAAATCAGCGTTTCCCCAACTACTAATCCCTCAAAATATAAAAAGTGCGGCGCTTCCAAATTTTATGCGCCGCTACCACCACTCCTCACTCCTAACTCCTCACTTCTAACTATATAAAAAGGAGAGGTGCCTCTATGTCCTATCAACATATCGTCGTTTATTGCGGTTCTCATTTTGGAAATAATCCGGCCTATGCGTCCTTTGCAGGGCAGCTGGGGGAAGCTTTGGGAAAAGGCGGATTTCACATGATTTATGGTGGCGGTACCGTAGGTCTTATGGGAATTTGCGCCGATGCGGCCATGGCAGCAGGTGGAAAAGTGACTGGTGTGATTCCAGAAGTTTTCATTGCCAAAGAACAGGCTCATCGGGGGATCACAGAACTGATTGAAGTGGAAAACATGACCATCCGCAAACAAAAAATGATTGCCATGGGCGATGCCTTCGTCATCCTGCCCGGTGGATTTGGTACGCTAGAAGAATTGGCAGACACGGCCAATCAAAACCACATCTACGGAGACAAAGACCATCAACCGCCGATCATCATCGTCAATATCGATGGCATTTACGATGCACTGAAGCAGCAGATGAAAGCTTGGCGGGAAGCGGGATTTATCGAAGCGGGCGATTGGGGAAATATTCATTTCTGCCAGACCTTGGATGAAGTGATGGAACTTTTAAAAAGCAGTGAGAAGTGAGAAATGGTGGTAGCGGCGAGCAATTCATGAAGCGCCGCTCTTTTTTATTTTTGGTGACTAGTGACTCGTGACTGGGGGATTAGGGACTAGGGATTAGGAAATATGACTCTATCTGTAAAGGTACTAGCGTTTTATCTCCCCCCATCGGGGTAATGCTGTTAAGTTAAGGATTTGCGTTAATAGACATGATTCCGCTAGTGGGGACAGGCTCCAAAGTTTCTAAGGGTTCTCAGGTTGCTCAGGTTCTCCGAATGTGCCAATAGACGCTAGCGTTATTGGCTCATTCGAGAAACGTGAGAAACCTCAGTATCCTGAGAAACCTGAGTAACCTTTGCATCAGTAGAAATCATCGCATATTTCGCTTAACTTAATAGCATTGCCCGTCGGGGGAGAATACAAGAGGGGGCAGCTTTAGCGGTATACTTCGCTATGAACATATCAAGCGTACTTGGTGATACCTGCTCCTAGCGGTAAAAAAGTTTTGAGGGTTTCGGCTTTCTCGAACGTGTCACTAGCCACATCCGTCATTTCGACCGATCGTATTTGTGCGGAATGACGCTGCAGAGTAGTCTGGGACTATGTTAGACAGAAGTGGAGAAATCTTGTGACACTAGCGAGATGATTGAAAGAGACACCAGATTTCTCCACTTTTGTCCAACATAGTCGCTTGAATCTTTTTGTGATATTTAGCACCAATCCCATCGGTCGAAATGACGGCTTTGGAGAGAGGCACATTCGAGAAACCCTTAGAACCCTTAGAATCTTCAGAACCCTTAGAACCCCTTCTCTGAAGGGAATCATCGCATATTACACTTGACGCAATGGCATTTCCCCTAATCCCTAGCTACCAGGCCCCAGTTCCACAAGCGATCTTTTCTTATTTCTAGCGTTGCATGGCGCTAACGTCATTTCGACCGAAGCGGAGAAATCTTTGCGTTATTCCCTGCAACTCCTAATGATGCTTGTGGAATGAAATGAGACTTTTCGTTAAGAATTACACCTGATGGGAATATTTCCTCCTATTTTGTAGATGAATATATGGTGTTTTCAAGT
Source organism: uncultured Dialister sp. (assembly GCA_934216155.1). Taxonomy (GTDB): domain Bacteria; phylum Bacillota; class Negativicutes; order Veillonellales; family Dialisteraceae; genus Dialister. The sequence goes on along the minus strand of CAKQBK010000070.1, from coordinate 4,114 downwards.
AGAGGAATGGTTAACGGTTGACAGTTACCAGTTAACGGTCAACCGTTAACCCCAATCCCCAGTCACTAGTCACGAGTCACCAGTCACCCAAAAATAAAAAAGGGGGTATTGGGGCGCTTCCAAATTTTGTGCGCCCCTTCCACCACTTCTCACTCCTCACTGAGAAAAGTATCGGTTTGAAATACCAAAAGACGCTATTCAAATCGACAAAATGATACGCCTGGTTACGTTGTAAAAAAGTTATGCATAAATACGAAGAAAAATGGATATAAATTTTGTTGACATCCTTGCTATAGAATGATATAATTCCAATGTTGCGTGGATTTAGTATGCTGTAAAGCAGGTGAGAATGAATGACACTGGAAGATTTGAAATCAGCTTCTTTCGTCGTAGGGATGAAAGAAACAGAAAGAGCCATTGAAAAACAGGAAGCCTCTTGCGTATTTATCGCATCTGACTGTGATGAGCGTATTTCCGGCCCGCTGACAGAAGCTTGCGGAGCGTCAGCCATTCCTGTGGTACAGGATTTTACTAAAAAAGAAATCGGTCGTGCTTGTGGCATCAAAGTGAAAGCCGCAGCCGCAGCGATTCTGAAATCCCGGTAATATCTTATGAGGCTTATGCCTCGTAGGATCAATTATAAATTTAACCTTAGAAGAAAGGAGGTGCCCATTTTGCCGACAATCAATCAGCTGGTTCGTAAAGGCCGCCAGACTCTGGCTACCAAAGCGAAGACCCCGGCTCTGAAACAGTCCCCACAGAAACGTGGTGTCTGCACAAGAGTTTATACAGCTACCCCGAAGAAGCCAAACTCCGCTCTTCGTAAAGTAGCTCGTGTACGCCTGACCAACGGAATCGAAGTTTCTGCTTACATTCCAGGGGAAGGCCACAACCTGCAGGAACATAGCGTAGTCCTCATCAGAGGCGGCCGTGTTAAGGATCTTCCAGGTGTTCGTTACCACATTATCCGCGGCGCTCTCGATACCGTAGGTGTATCCGGACGTCAGCAGGGCCGTTCCAAATACGGCGCTAAACGCGACAAGAAATAATCTTGCCCCGTAGCTCATATTTCTAACATAAACAATGTGTATAACAAACATCTTATTATAAGGAGGAACTTACAATGCCGAGAAAAGGTGCTGTTCCGAAACGTGACGTGCTGCCGGATCCCGTGTATGGAAACAAGACAGTCACTCGTTTCATCAATAAAGTAATGCTTGACGGCAAGAAGGGTGTCGCAGAATCCATTGTATATGGCGCATTTGACATCTGCCACAGCAAGCTCAACAAAGAACCAATCGAAATTTTCGAACAGGCTCTGAATAATGTTATGCCAGTCCTCGAAGTTCGTGCTCGTCGTGTCGGCGGCGCTAACTACCAGGTACCGGTAGAAGTAAGAGCAGACCGTCGTCTGACTCTGGGCATTCGTTGGATGGTCAACTATGCTCGTCTTCGCAGTGAACGTACCATGGAAGAACGTCTTGCAGGTGAACTGATGGACGCTTTCAACAACACTGGTGCTGCTGTAAAGAAGAAAGAAGACACTCATAAAATGGCAGAAGCTAACAAAGCTTTCGCTCATTACCGCTGGTAATTTTTATAAGGAGAAAACATCGTGGGCAGAGAATTTCCGCTTGAAAAAACAAGAAACATCGGCATCATGGCACACATCGATGCTGGTAAAACCACAACCACGGAACGTATCCTGTATTATACCGGTGTAAACCATAAGATCGGCGAAGTTCATGATGGCGCAGCTACCATGGACTGGATGGAACAGGAACAGGAACGTGGTATTACCATTACCTCCGCTGCTACCACCTGCCACTGGAAAGGTTACCGCGTAAACATCATCGATACCCCAGGGCACGTAGACTTCACAGTAGAAGTTGAACGTTCCCTGCGCGTACTCGACGGCTCCGTAGCTGTATTCAGTGCGAAAGATGGCGTTCAGACCCAGTCTGAAACCGTTTGGAGACAGGCAGACCACTACCATGTACCGCGTATCGCATTCATTAACAAAATGGATACCGTTGGTGCAAACTACCTCCATGCCGTAAAAACCATGGAAACCCGTCTGCATGCTAATGCACTGGCTATGCAGCTGCCGATCGGCGCTCAGGATACCTTCACTGGTATCGTTGACCTGCTGACCAGACAGGCCGAAATCTACGACAGCGATGATGGCAAACAGTACCATACCGAAGATGTACCGGCTGAACTCGCTGATGAAGTAGAAGAACTTCGTGAAAAGATCGTCGAAACCGCTGCTGAAGGCAGTGATGAACTGATGGAAAAATACCTGGACGGCCAGGAACTGACTTTGGAAGAAATCAAAGCTTCCCTCCGTCAGCAGGTATTGGACTGCAAACTGTTCCCAGTATTCTGCGGTTCCGCATACAAAAACAAAGGTATTCAGATGCTGCTTGACGCAGTCCTGGACTACCTGCCATCTCCACTGGATGTTCCTCCGGTCAAAGGTACCACCCTTGACGGCGAAGAAACAACCCGTGAAGCATCCGATAGTGCTCCGATGGCTTCTCTGGCATTCAAGATCATGGCTGACCCATTCGTTGGTAAACTGGCATTCTTCCGTGTATACTCCGGTATCATGAACCAGGGCACCTACGTTCTGAACTCCACCAAAGGAAAGAAAGAACGCGTTGGCCGTATCCTTCAGATGCATGCAAACCATCGTAAGGAAATCGACTGCGCTTACTCCGGCGATATCGCTGCCGCTGTAGGCTTCAAAGATGTAACCACTGGTGATACCCTCTGCGATATCGACCATCCAATCATCCTTGAAAAAATGGAATTCCCGGATCCGGTTATTTCCGTTGCTGTTGAACCAAAGACCAAAGCTGACCAGGAAAAGATGGGCAATGCTCTTCAGAGACTGGCAGAAGAAGATCCGACCTTCAAAGTACACACCGATCCAGAATCCAACCAGACAATTATTTCCGGTATGGGCGAACTCCATCTGGACATCATTGTCGATCGTATGAGACGTGAATTTAACGTAGATTGCACCGTAGGTAAACCACAGGTTGCTTACCGTGAAACCATCCGTAAATCCGTTGAATCCGAAGGTAAATTCATTCGTCAGACCGGTGGTCATGGTCAGTATGGTCACTGCTGGCTGCGCCTCGAACCGATGGAACCAGGCAAAGGATTCGAATTCGCAAATGAAGTCGTTGGCGGCGTCATTCCGAAAGAATTCATCAACCCAATCCAGACCGGCGTAGAAGCAGCTATGGAAGATGGCGTTGTTGCTGGCTATCCGATGGTAGACATCAAAGTTACCGTTTATGATGGTTCCTATCATGATGTCGACTCCTCCGAAATGGCCTTCAAAGTCGCAGGCTCCATGGCATTCAAAGATGGTGCGAAGAAAGCTAACCCAGTTCTCCTCGAACCATACATGTCTGTCGAAGTAGACGTACCGGAAGAATACATGGGCGACGTTATCGGTGGCCTGAACTCCCGTCGTGGACGTATCGAAGGCATGGAAACCGAAAACGGCGAATCCAGAATCAAAGGCTTCGTTCCGCTGTCTGAAATGTTTGGTTATGCAACAGGACTGCGTTCCTCCACCCAGGGCCGTGGTACCTTCACCATGACATTCGACCATTACGAAGAAGTTCCGAAAGCTATTTCTCAGCAGATTACTGAAGAAAGACTCGGAAAGAAATAATATTTTATAAGGAGAAATCAAAATGGCAAAAGCTCATTACGAAAGAACTAAGCCGCATGTTAACATCGGCACCATTGGCCACGTCGATCATGGTAAAACAACCCTGACCGCTGCTATCACCAAAGTACTGTCCGAACAGGGCGGCGCTAACTTCCTCGACTATGCTTCCATCGATAAAGCACCGGAAGAAAGAGCACGTGGTATTACCATCAACACCTCCACCGTTGAATACGAAACCGCTACCCGTCACTATGCACACGTTGACTGCCCAGGGCACGCTGACTATGTAAAGAACATGATCACCGGTGCAGCTCAGATGGACGGCGCTATCCTCGTAGTATCCGCAGCTGACGGCCCAATGCCGCAGACCCGTGAACACATCCTCCTGGCTAAACAGGTAGGTGTACCGGCTATCGTTGT